>DLDC01000155.1 GCA_002480935.1 Prevotella sp. UBA7782
GCGTCGAGCAGGTCGAGCGTGGCGTCGACTTGCTCCAGTCGGATGGCCGTACGCTCTGCAATGATAGGAGCTAAAACATTCATTTTATTGGTCTATAGGTTTTTGATATAGCTACGTGCGGCTTCTATGATGGTATCTTTGTTACGATAGAAGTCGTAGGTGCTCATCTGTACGTTGATGTCGGGTTTCATGCCATCCTCGGTCGACTGCTGGTTGCGGTCGTACATCGGGCATGCGGAGAAGCGGATGCTCCAGCCGTTGGGCAGCTCGGAGGAGAACGGCAGTCCGGCGCCTCCGCCGGTGTTGTCGCCTACAATGGTGACGTTGGGGCAGCAGCGCATGTATTTCACAAACTCGTTGGCGGCGGAGTAGACCTGGCGGTTGGTGAGCACGACCACGGGTTTCTGCCACCGGATGCCCTTGCCGGGCTTGAGCCACTGCTCCTGCATGGCCGAGAAGTCGTTGTGTCCCTTGCCCGTCTTGTGGCGCATGTAGCCCACGAGCAGGCTGGTGTTGGTGAAGCGGGCGGCGAGCTCCTCGGCGCTGGTGAGCATGCCGCCGCCGTTGTCGCGCAGGTCGATGATGAGCCCCTTGCAGCCGCTGAGCAGCAAAAGAACGTCGTTGATGGTGGCGTTGGTGGGCGATGTAGTGAAACTCTCCAGCCGTATATAGCCCACGCTGTCGGCCAGGGTGCGGTATTTCATTCCGCCTGCCATGCGATAGTCGGTGCCCAGATAGCGGCGGAGCAATGTGTCAGACACGTTGCTGGGATAATTTTCATGCCAGCTCCAGTAGCGTCCCGTGTCGAAGTCGGAGTACAGGTTTACGTGTCCGTCGCGCAGCTCGGCCGTCATCTGTGCCATGAGGTCGAAAAAGTTGAGCGTCGTGAGCGAGTCAGTCACCTTGGCCGAGTAGCGTGCGTGCACCTCGTTCCAGTCTAGTCCGTACACCTGCTGCTTATAGGGGAAGAAGCAATAATGCTCATCCAGCAGTTTCCACAGCGCCTCGAAGTTGCCGCGCTGGTTGTTGTCAAACTCCTCTTCGTCTACGCACGAGGCCATGGGCAGCAGCAGGGCGGCAGCCGAAAGGAGCAGAAAGATATGTCGAAGCACGATTTTCATGGTTGATAAGGGGTTAAGGTGAAGCACTTCACGATGCCGATGAGCATCTGCGTGGTCCATTCATGATATTTCAAACCGTTCACCCGTGCCTGCCGCAGGTCAGCCATCAGCCCGGCGCGCAGCCTCAACCCCCGTCTGAGCGTATAGTCGGCTGTGAGCTGATGCGTCATGGTGGGCGCGTTGAAGGGCCAGGTGAGCACGATGTTATGATCGTAATGGTTCTCCACAAACAGCTCGTAATAGCTCTGTCCGTAGTGCGGCGCGAAGCGCAGGCCCACCATCGGCATGGCCCACTGATACCTCACGTAGAGCGCATGCCGGCCTTTTCGGCCCAGCGGAGCGTAATAGTCGGCCATGACTTGCGGCGTGATGTTGAGCCAGGCCAGCGCCTGCGCGGGGTTATTGCCGTTGCGCATGTTATAGAGAAAGCCCAGCTGCACATCAGGACCGGCTCCGGCAGCCAGCCTCAGCGTTCCTTTGCCCCATTGCTGGCGCAGCAGCAGATATTGCCACACGTAGCGAAAGCGATAGCTGCCGCCCACCTCCGTAGCGTTGCCCGCGCGGTTCTCCGTGCGATGCAGGGCGGCGTGGTGCACCATCTGGCGCATCCAGCGTGCCCGGGGGCTCCATTCCGTGAGCCGTGAGGGCAGGCCATGAGCGTCGTGCTCGCGTGTCACGTCTGACAGAAAGGCCACGGCCAGCCCGCGATATTTCTCTGTAGAGAGATAGGTGTCAAGCACATTGGTGCCGCCCATGCCCACCTGCGTGGCCCTTGTGATGACGATGGGCGCGCGGCGCACGCTGTCTTGCTGAGCGTGCAGTGCGGTGAGAGCCGCCAGTGTGAGCAGAAGGGTGAGCAGGGTGCGCATAGACTGTGATGCTTATTGGTTATCGGGGAAGAGCTCCAGCTGCCCCGTCATCTCGTCGATGACCTGCTGCTGACTCTTACCCTTGTCGGGATCGAGGTTCTCCGGTTCGTCTTCGGGCGCGCCATCAGGTCCGTCAGAGCCGCCGCTCTCATCCTCGTCGGGCTGCCGCACGGGCTCCAGCTCCTCGGCTTTGGCCACGTGCAAGGTGGATATGCGCTTGCCCTTGGCCTTGAAGCCCTTTATGCCCACAAACTGCTCTACGTCTATCTCCTCGGCCGGACGGTCGGCATCGGTGCCTCCGTAGGTAATCTTCACGCAGGGGTAAGGCGTGTCGGTGAGCAGCAGCTCCTTGGAGTTGGGGTTGCCCAGATAGTTCTGGTGGCGCTTGGTGGCCTCCATGTAGAAGCGCTTCAGGTAGGCATAGCCGCCGTTGTCGGCATCGAGCAGACAGCAAGTCCACACCTTGTGGGGGTTGAACTTCTGCAAAATGCGTATGTTGTCCTCATAATGGTTGTTGGGATCGAAGCCGGTGAGATAGAAGTCGCCGTTGTCCAGCACCACCAGCACGCTGTCGGTGTCGCTGAACTCGCCCAGGTAGCGTCCGTGCTCCTCATAGTTCAGTCGCTTCACGTCGGGGTCGAACCACACCTTCCGCCCGCCCAGCGTGGAGTGTCCGTGGCTCTTCAGCCCTATGCGGTGCACGCTTCGCTTGGTGAGTATGACGCCCTTTGCGGCCCGTCCCTTGATGCTCACGTCAGAAAAGTCTTTCTCCAGGAAGATGTTCTGCCGCTTCTTTCCGGGCTCCGGGTCTAGCGTCACCTTGATAAGTTCTGCCTCGCCGTTGGGATTGGCGGTGAAGTAGACCACTCTCGAGCCCGGCGTGCCGGCGGTGAGGTCATACTCACGGTCGCGCGTCATGCTGGTCACGTTGAAGCGCTTGATGTAGTAGGCTCCGTCTTTTCCGTCGCGATACACCACATTATATATAGTTCGCTTGTCGTTCTTCTTAAACACCTGCACGTGCAGGATATTCTTTCCCACGAATATCTTGTCGGCCACGCGCACCACCTTGTATTTTCCGTCACGGTAGAACACGATGATATCGTCGAGGTCGGAGCAGTTCTGAACAAACTCATCCTTCTTCAGCCCGGTGCCGATGAAGCCCTCCTTGCGGTTGATGTAGAGTTTCTCGTTAGCCTCCACCACCTTTGACGCTATGATGGTGTCGAAGCTGCGTATCTCTGTTCGGCGCGGATGGTCCTTGCCATATTTCTTTTTGATGAACCTGAACCACTCTATCGTCACGCCCACCATATTGGCCAGGTCTTTGTTGATGCCGTCTATCTCGCCCTTCATCTTGAGCATGAGCTCCTCGGCCTTGGCCTTGTTGTACTTCAATATGCGCTGCATCTTTATCTCGAGCAGCCTGAGATAGTCGTCGCGCGTGATGTCACGCAGCAACTGGGGCTTGTAGGGCTCAAACTGTGCGTCGAGGAAGCGCACCACGGCATCTTGATTGGCGGCCTGCTCAAACTGCTTGTCCTTGTACATGCGCTTCTCTATGAATATCTGTTCGAGCGATGCGCCGAAGAGTTGTTCCTCCAGTTCGTGCTTCCTAATCTCCAGTTCGCGGCGCAGCAGCTCCTTGGTGCGGTCTACGCTGTGCCTGAGCACGTCGCTCACGGTGAGGAAGCGGGGTTTGCTGTCTTCTATGACGCAGCAGTTGGGACTGATGTTTATCTCGCAGTCGGTAAAGGCATAGAGGGCGTCGATGGTCTTGTCGCTCGACGTGCCGGGTGCCAGATGCACCTGAATTTCTACGTTGGCCGCCGTGAGGTCCTCCACCTTGCGTGCCTTGATTTTGCCTTTCTCTATGGCCTTGACGATAGAATCTTGCAGCGTCTCAGATGTCTTGCTGTAAGGTATGTCGCGTATAACGAGCGTCTTGTTGTCAAGTTTCTCTATCTTAGCCCGCACCTTCACCACGCCGCCGCGCTGTCCGTCGTTGTATTTCGACACGTCGATGGCTCCGCCCGTGGGGAAGTCGGGATAGAGATGAAACTCTTCGCCCTTGAGATAGCTCACGGCAGCATCGCACAGCTCGTTGAAGTTGTGCGGCAGTATCTTCGACGACAGTCCCACGGCAATACCTTCCGCGCCCTGAGCCAGCAGCAACGGAAACTTCACGGGCAGCGTGATAGGCTCCTTGTTACGCCCGTCGTAGCTCATCTTCCAGTCGGTTGTCTTGGGGTTGAACACGGTGTCGAGGGCAAACTTCGACAGCCTTGCCTCTATGTATCGGGGCGCAGCAGCCGATGAGCCGGTGAGTATGTTGCCCCAGTTGCCCTGCGTGTCGATGAGCAGGTCTTTCTGTCCCAACTGCACAAGGGCGTCGCCTATAGAGGCATCGCCGTGCGGATGATACATCATGGTGTGTCCCACAATGTTGGCCACCTTGTTGTAGCGGCCGTCGTCCATCTGCTTCATCGAGTGCAGAATACGTCTCTGCACAGGCTTCAGTCCGTCGTCTATATGCGGCACGGCACGCTCCAGTATCACGTAAGAGGCATAGTCCAGGAACCAGTT
>DLDC01000132.1:0-3370 GCA_002480935.1 Prevotella sp. UBA7782
AATACGACGGGGCGATAGTTTTCAGGATGGATTCCTTTTTTCATTTTGAATGATACTATTTATATTACTAATAAAATTATTTCTTCACTGAAGATTTTTTCAGCGTGCAAAGTTACTAAATTATTTGCTAGCAAGCAAATATTCAGCCTCGTTTTTTGCTTTTCAGCTCCATTTGTCATGCGCGGAGTGCCGGCCGGGGCGCTATTCTCACTTGTTCAGGTTCACCCTTACGCCCACGCTGATGCTCAGGTTGGTGGGCTTGCTGGTGTAGGCTGAGCGCAAGCCGTTGCCGTTGTTGAAGTGGTGGCTCACCCCCGGCTCGGCATAAAAGCTGATGCTTGGTGAGGTATGTAGCTCTATGCCGGCCGCCGCATTCACGCTGAACACGGGCCGAGAGTCTTTGATGTTGCGCCTCACGGGCACGGTTTGGTTGCCCAGACCCTTGCCCTGACTGTCGGCTTTGCCCTTCACCAGCCGCTCTACCTCGCCCCCTGTCGTGGCATAAACGTTCAGATAGCGGTTGTGCCAGATGCTATAGCTCACGCTCACGGGCACCCCCACGTAGTGCAGGCGCTGCTCTGTGTCTTCTTCCTGCTGCCCGTTGTGGTGGGTGAAGGTAGACTTCAGATAACTATATGTCACACCTGTTTGTAGGCTCCATCTGCTGTTGAGCTTATAGCTCACCGTGACGCCCCACTTCACGGGCTGGTTGTGATGCTCGCTTGTTAGGTTGGCATCTTCTGACACGCCCTGCCTCGGCACGCTGTTGGCTGCCATATCCTCGGTGTAATAGCCGTAGGGCGCTGCCGCGTTCAGCGTTATCTGCTGCTCAGAGAGGGCTCTGCCAGAGCCTGCGCCGTTGCAATAGGCACTCACTTGCCATCGGTTGTGGCCGGCTGCCGACCTATATTCATAGCTGTTTGCGCCCGCAACGTGCTGTTGTGTGGGGCTCATTGCGTTTTCGCTCGGCTTTTCAGTCATGGGCTTCTCGGCTTCCGCCACTACGGCGGGACGTTTTGTGGAGGCGATAAGGGGTTCTTGTGCTTCGCCGCTTTCACCCCTCACAGCCTCCATAGTCTTGCGCTTGCCTCCGGTCCACGCTGTGATAATCTCCCGGCTGTGGTCGTATAGCCTGCTCAGCCAGTGGGTTGCCGTGCCTCTCAGCTCGCTTGTCAGAGTCGGGCTTTGCCCTTTCTGCGGAGTTCCTATAGTGTTTTCGGTGCGTTGGGGCGTTCCTTCAGCCTTCAGCCTGCCAGCGTCTGACGTCGTCACCTCATGCTGCCGGGTGGGCAAAAGGAATATGGCGCCCACGATGGCAGCCGCGGCTGCCAGTGCCACAAGGGCGCGTCGCAAGATGATGTGAGCCCCTTTTGACCTTTTCTGCTCATGAAGGGGCAAAGCGCCTTGGGCGGCCATCTGCTTCTTGATGCCGTCGAGCAAGCCTTCAGGAGCCTTGGCCTCAAAGCCGCTCAGCTTGTCCTTAAAGTCTTCTGTCCATTGTTCCTTCATTCGTGTTGCCTTTTATAGTCCTTTATCATTCTTGCCAGCATGTTGCGGGCGTGGTGAAACTGCGATGCCGATGTGCTGGGCTTGATGCCCAAGAGCCTGGCTATCTCCTTATGGCTCTTGCCCTCCAGCAGAAAGAGGTTGAGCACCGTGCGATAGCCTTCGGGCATCTTGCGCATCAGGCTAACGATGGTTTCGGCGCTCACCGAGCCTATGTCGGGCTCCTCGTCGGGCAAGTCGGGCAGGTTGTCTGTGCCTGTCAGGCAGCCGTCAGCCTTCCTTTGTCTGAGAAACTGCAAGGCCTGGTTCACCACGATGCGGCTCACCCAAGCCCTGAGCGAGCCCTTTCCGCGATAAGCAAACTTGTCCATCTGGGTGAAGATCTTCACAAAGGCATCCTGCAACACGTCCTTCACGTCATCGTTGTTGCCTATATAGCGCATGCACACACCCGTCAGATAATTGGCATAGAGCGCGTACAGTCTGTCCATGGCCGAGGGCTCGCCCCGTCTGAACATGGCTACGATTTGCTCTTCCTGGTCTGTTTCGCGTGTGTGCATGATTTTTCCGTTGTTGTATAACAAACGGAGTGTACTTTAGTTTCGTGTGCGATACTTAAACTTTATGTTTTTTTCTCCCGAATACGACATATACCTGAGCGTAAGCTCCACCGTCTTTCCCTCGGTGTCGGGCAGGTCGTTCAGCCTGAAGGCTATCAGTCCGTCGCCCACCTGCACGGGTTTCAGTCCGTTCAGGCTGTCGCCGGCGGCATCATGATAGAGCACCACTTCATAGGGCTTGCTGCCCTTCACCAGGTTCAGCCGGTGCACGTTGCCCGTGCTGAAGTAGGTTCTGAAGCGCAGGGTGAGGTAGCCGTCCTCGCAAACTGTGGTCCAGTCTTTCACTATCTCCAGCGGGTCGGCGCCGTAGGTAGCCTCGTTCTGTCCCTGCATATCCTTGGCCATGCTCTTCGTTCGTATGGTGTCTATCCAGTTCACGTTCACGTTTCTCAGACCGTCGGCATACAGAGCCTGCCCCCCTGTAGTATAAGAGAGGTTGGCCAAAGCCCTTACCTCTTTATTATAAGAGGCATCCTGAAGATTTACGGGGTAGAGCATCGTTGTGTCATCCAGTTGCAGGAAGATGCCCGTAGCTTGCGGTTTGACGGTCACCAAGGCATTTGCCATAGACGGTCCGTCCCAATAAAAATGATCGGTATCATCATTATCACACGATTGCAGGCAGATGATGCCTGTGAGCAAAAGCAGTAATCCAAATATTTTTTTCTTCATATCTTAACTTGTTTTTGACGTTTCTATAGGGTAAATGCGCCTACGCGTGATTTCTTGCATGATAAAAATATTTTTTTCTGATGCAAGATTTGCCGGCCGGTTGCGTTTATGTAATGATTGAACGAACGTAACATTACAACAAACAAATAATTATGAAGTACTTAAAGTTTATTACTATGGCAATGTGCTGCGTGGCAGCAATGGTGTTCACTTCCTGCAACAGCGACGACGACGGACCCTCTGCGCTTTCCAAACAAGAGTTTCAGCAGACCTTCAATATGGTGAAGGGCAGCTATGAGGGCAAGCTCTATTGGCCCGTTGTGAATGACACCACCGGTCAGACCAAGGCCGACTCAGTGGCCATAACGTGGGAAGTGAGCAGAGATTCATCGCTCACCATACACAACTTCCCCACCAAGTTGCTGGGCAATTATGTCACCGACAGCGTGGTGAAGAAGGCCATTCAGGAGCAGGCACCCACTGACATCACTTGCCAAGTAGTCTACACCCAAGTGACGCCGCCCACTTTCATCCTCTCGCCTGTAACGCCTCAGTTCAGCGTAACCTATGGC
>DLDC01000132.1:3386-7325 GCA_002480935.1 Prevotella sp. UBA7782
GAGCCATGAGATAGCTGTTCCGTTCTGGGCAGGCGGCTATTACTCTTACGGAGGCTATACGGCAGAAAGCCGCAGGTGCTCCTTCATCATTACTGAGGCTGCTGTCTTCATTGACGGGAAAGACTCTCAGATGCTTAAAAAGGGTGTAACGTTTATTCTCGACGGCTACAAGAAGTAAGTGTATCTCTTGTAATTTCAACTTTTATAGGGGCGGACAGGCTTAGGCTCTCCGCCCTTTTCCGTTTTTATATCACTGTTGAAATATCCTTATAAAAAGAGTATAACCTTTCGGCAATGCGCTTTTAGCGTTGTAAAAAGGCCGTTTTGACAACCTGAAAATGCCTATATCGCACCACGAAAAGGCCGTTTCAGTAAGATGAAAAGGGCACTTTCGCAAGCTAAAAGCTTAATGTATTGACGCTCAATACTTTGCACTCGGCTCTCTGAAGCGTGACTGGGAGAGAGCGGATAAGGCACGGTGAGTAAGAAAAGTGTACACTTCCATCTTCTTATACCCTCTTCATCACGTCATCTCAACTCCTATTTTGTAACAGTGAAAAGGGTCTACTTTTCTTTATATTTTGTTATATGACCTTTGAATATTGACTATTTTGTGTTTTTAAACGGTTATGGCTGTAAATTTATGTTAATAGTCTTGCAAGTGTAAAATGGATAACTTATCTTTGCAACACCTAAACAAACTAAAAGCTGAATAGCCGGCATTGCTCAAGCCTATAGCCAGAGCGGTGGGCAGAGATGCCAGTGAAAAGCCAAAGAAATTATTAAAAGCCTAAAGATTTGCATGAAACACGAAACTAAAAAATCATTGTTTGCCGGCCTTACACTGGCAACATTCCTGGCCTCAATGCCCGCTGGGGGCTTTGCAGCCAATGGCTCGGCGGCTCTGACAGGCTCGTTGAGACTCACAATGCCGCAGCAGAAGACGGGTGTTAGTGGCACCATCTTAGACGCCGGGACGGGCGAACCCCTTATTGGTGTGAGCGTTGTGGTGAAAGGAAACAACAAAAAGGGTACGGTGACCGACATGGACGGCCACTTCACACTGGATGTTCCGGCCGGCACAACGCTGGTGCTGAGCTACGTGGGATTTCAGTCTCAAGAAGTGAAAGCATCCACCGGCATGGCCGTCAAGATGCAGGAAGACCGCAACAACCTGGAAGATGTGGTGGTGGTAGGTTACGGAACGATGAAGAAGCGTGACCTTACCGGCTCCATAACGTCGCTGAAAACGGATGCCATAACGTCGGTGATGGCCGCCAACCCGCTCGAGGCACTGCAAGGAAAGAGCACCGGTGTGGCTGTGTTCACCAATACGCAGCCGGGCGCTGAGCCCACCATACGCGTGCGCGGCTCTGCTTCTATCAACGCAGGTACCGACCCGCTCATCGTGGTAGACGGCTTCCCGTTGATTGATGGCAATATGAACGACATCAATCCGGCCGACATCGAGACCATGGAAGTGCTGAAGGACGCTTCGTCTACGGCCATCTATGGTTCGAGAGGTGCCAACGGCGTAATCATGATAACCACTAAGAAGGGCTCGGAGGGACGCTCTAACATCAGCGCACATGCCAACTTGGGTGTCACCACACCGGGCCGGTTGATAGACCTGATAGACGGTCAGGACTTTGCCGACTATATCACTCAGGCTTATAAGAATGCCGGAAACGGTACGCCGGACCTGTCGGGCTTGGGCAAGTATAACACCAACTGGCAGAAGGAATTTCTTGAAAACTCAGCCCTCACGCAAGACTATGGCGTGACGTTAGACGGCAGCAATGGCAAGACAAACTATATGTTGTCGGGCGGATACTATAATCAGGACGCCTTGATAAAGAACCGCGGCTACGAGAAATTCTCTATTCACAGCAACCTGGACCATAAGTTCAACCACTGGCTCACCATTGGCTCGAGCATGCAGGTGTCGGTTTCTACCCGAAACACGGTGCCCATCGCCCTCTTGCCTGACGTGTTCCGCTTTGGCTGGCCCACCGAGCCGGTGTATAACGAAGACGGTTCGTACCACATAGTGAGCGTGGGCGAGTTCTTCAATCCTATATGTGACAACGAGGCTTGGACCAACCGCACCAAGCAACTGCGCTTCTTGGGCAACTGGTATGCGCAGGCTCAGATAACCAAGCACCTGAGCTATAAGCTGAGCATTGGCTATGACACAAAGACATCCAACACCTATCAGTTCCACAGCTCGCAGAACCCGAAGTCTATCGCTGCCGGTCTGACCACCAGTACAGGTCAGCACGCATGGTATAGAACACGCAGCAAGCTGATGGATAACATCCTTACTTACAGCAACCAATGGGGCGACCACCGCATGACGGCAACGGCCGTGTACTCTTGGCAGGACTATAAATACAACCGTTCGAGCATGTCCGGTCAGTTCACCAACGACAAGTTGCAGGCTTTCGACTTCTCCGGCGCCGTGCAATCGTCGCTGAAGAATACGAGCGATATCTATTCCAACAGGCTCATATCCTATACCGGACGCGGCACTTATGCCTATAAGGACAGGTATATGTTTACTGCCACCATCCGCTTCGACGGTTCTTCGCGCTTCGGTTCCGACACTAAGTGGGGCACCTTCCCATCGTTCGGCGTGGCATGGCGCGCCTCTGAGGAGCCTTGGCTCAAGGACAACAAGGTGGTGACAAACCTGAAGCTGCGCGGCAGCTACGGTATTACGGGTAACCAGGAGATAGGTAACTACAACTCACTGGCCAAGCTCTCTACAGGCAACAACGGCAACTATTCTGACGGTACCGGCACGCTGGTGGGCTATTATGAGTCGGTGGGCAACTCCAACCTGAAGTGGGAGCGCACCAAGCAGCTCGACCTGGGCTTCGACTTGGCACTCTTCGACAGGGCCTTCATAACCCTCGACTATTATAACCGCAAGACCACCGACCTGCTGTATAACGTTCCTATCCCCTCAACATCGGGCTATTCTAACGTGCTAAGCAACATTGGACAGGTGGATAACCACGGTCTGGAGCTCTCAGTGAACGGTGATGTGGTGAGAAACAAAGACTGGCGCGTGAACTTGGGCGTGAACTTCACCACCAACAGCAATAAGATTAAGAAGCTGTATGGCGACGTGCAGTCGGTAACCATCAACTCAGGAACGGCCGGTATCGCGCAAATCCTGCGTGTGGGCGACCCTGTTAACGGCGTTTACGCACGCCACTCACTGGGCATCATCAAGGATCAGGCCACACTAGACTGGTATAAGAAGTATGTGCCCAACACTGCTTCGGGCCTCTCGCTGGGCGATGAGATGTATGAGGATGTAGATGGCGACGGTTCTATCACCATCAAAGACTATAAGTGCATCGGCTCTGTTGAGCCACGTTACTTCTACGGCTTGAGTCTGCAAGTGGACTATAAGAAGTTCTCTCTCAAGGCTTACGGACAGGGAGCATGGAAGTATGCCTCTATTTCGGGCGCCGAAAATTCTTCTACTTCAGGCACTAAGTGGTCGATGGGTTACCAGGATTGCGGCAGCTATGAGCTTTGGGCAGAAAGCAATGTGCGTAATGTGCTGGGCATACCCTCACGCTATGCCTACGAGAGGATGTGGAGTGAGGCCAACCCCGACGGCTCTTTCCCACGCGCAGGTGCTAAGGAAGTGTATCTGAGCGACCGCACTAACGGCAACTGGAACTACTTTGTAGTGAAGAACATAGAGCTGAGCTACGACTTTTCTTCATTGCTGAAGAATCTGAAGACGGTGCGCTCACTGGTGTTCAACGTGAACTTCCAGAACTTCATCACCACGGCCAACCATCGGGGTTATAACCCGGAGAATGGCGACGTGAGCAACCCTTGGGGTAAGACGGTGATGTTTGGAGTGAGTGTGAAATTCTAATCTAATAAGAAGGAGAAACAAAGATGAAATCTATT
>DLDC01000103.1:0-4526 GCA_002480935.1 Prevotella sp. UBA7782
ACTTCATCAACCAGACGGGTGACGTGAAGCTCGACTTGAACGCCGAATATCGCACGCATCTGTTCTGGAAATTCGACGGAGCGGCCTTCATCGACGCCGGTAACATCTGGACCTTGCGCAATTATGCCGAGCAACCCGGCGGACAATTCAAGATAAACCAGTTTTATAAACAGATAGCCGTGGCCTACGGGCTGGGCCTAAGGCTCAACTTCAGCTACTTCATCCTACGCTTCGACCTCGGCATGAAGGCCGTCAATCCGGCTTATGAGACTTCTAGAGAGCATTATCCCATTCTGCATCCCTCGTTGGGACGCGACTTTAAGTTTCATTTTGCCGTGGGCCTGCCCTTCTGAAACGGACACGAAGGGCCCAACCGGCAGTGGATGTTCTTTGCCTGTTCGTTGATATGTGGGCCCCAAGACGGTGCTCCGCCTAAGGCACACGGCCGGACAAGAGCCACTTTAGTGTGAGAGGCAAGGTCTGACTTCCTGCTGACAAAGGGCAAAAAAGGTCAAGTGGGCCTTGGCATTATCTGTTTTTTTCACTACCTTTGCAGCCATCCTTTAAAACAATGTTTAGATTTATATCCTTTGGAAGCGGTTCAAGTGGTAACTGCTATTTGCTATATACTGACACCGACGGTTTGATGATAGACTGTGGCGTGGGCATCAGAAAGTTGAAAAACTACTTTAATTCGTTCGGATTAAAGGCACAAAAAGTGAACAACATTCTCATTACGCACGACCATGCCGACCATGTTCGCTCCGTAGGTTCGTTTGCTTCTAAATACAATATTCCCGTTTATACCACCAAGGAAGTGTATGAGGGCATCAGCGGAAACTATTGCGTGAGGCGCAAGGTGCCTTTCGAACTTCAACACTGCATAGAGAAAGGCAAGACATTTGAGCTGGGCGACTTCCGGATAACACCCTTCGGCGTGCCTCACGACAGCACCGACTGCGTGGGATACAGCATCCAGCTGGGCGACATTGTGTTCAGCATCATCACTGACTGCGGACATATCACAGACGAGATTACGCCCATCATCACCCGCTCCAACTATCTTGTGATAGAGGCCAACCATGACCCTGAGATGCTGAAGAATGGTCCTTATCCTGAACATCTCAAACAACGCATCGCCGGACCATGCGGTCATCTGCCCAACAACGAGTGCGGTGAGGCACTGGCAGCCTATGCCACGGATAGACTGAGGCACATCTGGCTCTGCCATCTGTCTGAAGAGAATAACCACCCCGAGCTGGCCAGAAAGACGGTTGAGCAAATATTAAAAGACAAAGGCATCAGCGTGGGCGACCATCTCAAGCTGGATGTACTGAAGCGCACGTCACCTGGAGAGATTGTAGACTTGCTTTAGCCATATACATTGCACCACTCCGCGCGTGGCAAGGAAGATGATGAAAGCCAGCCAAAGCGCATGATTGCCCATGAGTGGGCGCAACAGATAAGCCACAACAAAAAACAGAATGCCGGCTATGGCCGACGACACCAGCATGCCGCGGGTTGCCGTCATGCCGATGAATATGCCGTCGTAGATGAAGGCAGCCATGCCGCACACCGGTATCAGATAAGCCCAGGGCAGATAGAGGCGTGCTGAACCGATGATAACGGCATCGTTGGTGAGCAAACCAAGAAACGGTCTGGCTCCAACAATATATAGCAATGTGAAGAAAAGCATGAGCAGCATGCCCCACCAAAACAATCGCGCTATGGTGGAACGCAATGTCTGAACATCGCCGGCGCCATAACATTTGCCTGTGAGTGCCTCACCGGCAAAGGCCACGCCGTCCATGATATAACTGAAAAGGGTGTAAAGGGTGAGCAAGAGCGTATTGGCTGCCAGAACCACTGCACCCTGACGGGCTCCGAGCGAGGTGAAACTGAAGTTGACCGCCACCAGAAACAGTGTCCTGATAAAGATGTCACGGTTCACTCGAAAAAGGCGCACAAACGACGAGCGAGAGTAGAGCAAGCCGCCTGCAAGCCATTTGCGCAGCCGTCCGTAGCCCTTCAGCCATACCACAACAGACAGGGCAAAGCCCGACCATTGGGCAATGAGCGTTCCGCAAGCTATGCCGGCTATGCCCCAATGGCCCACAAACACCAGCGTGGCACTGGCCAAGATGTTGATGACATTCTGACTGACAGCAATGAAAAGCGGCGTGCGCGTGTCTTGCATACCTACAAACCATCCCGTGAAAACATACAGACTCAGCATGGCAGGCACGCCCCATACGCAGATGTTGAAATAGGTTTCGGCCTGCCCATACACCTCGGCAGGGGTGTGCATAAGCCGCAGGGCGACGACACGAATGGGCCATTGACAAACAAGAATGACCAATGCAATGCCCAAAGCCACCGTGAGCGAGCGCAACAGAATATGTATCACCTCACGCAGATTGCGCCCTCCCAAAGCCTGAGAGGTCATACCGCTGGTGCCCATACGCAAGAAGCCGAACATCCAATACATCACGTTGAATATCATGGAACCAATGGATATGGCCGATACGGTAGACGCATCGCCTATATGACCGGCTATAGCCAAATCAACAAGCCCCAGCAATGGCACGGTGATGTTGCTGATAACAGAGGGCAGTGCCAAGTGAAGAATACTTCTGTCTATCGATTTCATATTGCTTTGTTACTTCTTGACACGCAGGCAGCACCTGTGCCCCCGCTTGCCGTGAGCCCCACGTGTCAGGGCAACGTTGTCTGTTCTGCTTTTCATTGGGATGGATAATGACAAGTTACTTTCCTTTCAGCACGCTCTCCGCATGATAAGACGAGCGAACCAGCGGACCGCTTTCTACATACTTAAAGCCTTTATACAAGGCTATTTTCTTATATTTCTCAAACTGCTGAGGCGATATATACTCCTTGACGGGCAGGTGATGAGCCGTGGGCTGCAGGTATTGGCCAAGCGTAAGGATGCTGCACCCCGTGGCCAGAATATCGTCCATGGCCTGCAACACTTCGTATTCTGTCTCGCCCAAGCCCAGCATCATGCCCGTCTTGCACATGATGCCGGCATCGGCAATGACGCTGAGCACCTCCAGGCTACGGTCATAGGTAGCCACCGACCTTACATGGGGCGTCAGCCTTCGCACCGTTTCCATGTTATGTCCCACCACATTAGGATGAGTGGCCAGCACGCTGTCTATAAGCGTTTTGTTGCCTCCAAAGTCAGGAATGAGCAATTCTATGCCTATTGTGGGGTTGAGTTTTTTTATCTCGTTCACCGTCTTTATCCAATGGGCGGCGCCACCATCGGGCAAGTCATCACGGTCTACCGATGTCAGCACGGCATAACGCAGATTCATTTGCCTCACCGACCGGGCCACCTTCAGCGGTTCATCGGCGTCCAAAGGCAAGGGGCGACCTGACAATGTGTTGCAGAACTTGCAATGCCGGGTGCAAATATCTCCGCCTATCATAAACGTGGCGGTGCCCATGCGCCAGCACTCATTGCGGTTAGGGCACAGTCCGCTCTCGCAAATGGTGTGCAGGCTGTTCTTATGTATAATAGACTGCGTGTCACCATAATGCTGATTGGTCGCCATGCTTGTGCGCAGCCACTCGGGCTTCATGACGTGTGGCGGACGGCCGAAGAGCAGCCTGAGCATCTTGCTGTTGCTCATGCCGCGAATGATGTGGGATGTATCTATGCCGCCGAGAGCCTTCTCTACCGACTCTCTGTCAAACGTCACGTGCTTCAGAGCATCAGAAACGGGAGCCAGGTCTTGCAATAGAAAATAATCACCCCTAAGAGTGAGGGTCTCGATGGTATTGTTTCTTATTTCCAGATAAGCGGTTATCAGGCCCGCCTCAGGGAAGCGATGACGTCTCACTACCGTGAACGAAGGGTCGTTGCCATAAATAAACTCCTTGCTCTTCCACACCTTCTCCAGCTCTCCGATGCTTCTCATATCCGCCTCGGTGAGTGTTCTGGCCTTATCACCGCACATTTGCTTTCTGGCAAAACTCACCAGCTGGTCTTTTGTTATGGCAGTGTAATTGCCCACATTGGTCACTTTCTTGCTCAGAGAGGTAATGCCCTTGGTAGGCAATTTCTCTTTGTGCGTGGTTATGCAGTGCTGCAAAACATTGAGATCAGAGCCGAACAGCAGCGTGTTGTGCATAACATTGCGATGCGGCGTGGTGTAAAAAGCGGCGCCGGCCACTTTCTTCCCGTCTATCAATATATCGTTACGGCCCGTCACCTCAGCCGGTATGTCCAGGGCCTGCAACACATGTGCCGTAGCGCCCATGTACTTACGGAAGGTGTCTTCCACCTGATCATCTTTCACGATATACGAAAACTGCAGGCAGCCCTTGTCGGCAAAGACACAGCCTCCCCCACTCTTGCGACGGAAGATGGTTATGCCGTGCTGCTTGCAATAATCTATATTCACCTCATTGGCAACAAGTTGGTTACGGCCAACCATCAGTGTGGGAGGCACGCACCACACAAAGAAGTACTCATCGTCTATGAAATGATTGGCTACATA
>DLDC01000103.1:4562-13227 GCA_002480935.1 Prevotella sp. UBA7782
ACGATATATCTCATGTTGTGCTTATTGAATGCTCTGCAAAGTTATATAATTTATTCCGTCAGGGCAAGAGAAACGAGGAAAAATCAAGACATTCAACACCTGTCCTCATGCAGAAAGCAGCAAGGCTCTTCACCTATATCATATACATCCATCAAGAAAAAAAATCCATCTGCGCCTTCACACATGCGCTAATCCTATTGAGAAGTGACAAGCATAGTCTACCTGAAGAACCTGTCGGCAAAGCTCAGCACCTGCTTCCAGTCATAAGGCAGCACGGCATGTTTGCCCGAACGGATATGATAGCCTATGTAACCTTTGTTGAAGGGCTGGTTGACAGGTGGCAGAGAGTCTGTGCCAATGCCTTTCTCGCCATACAGGGCATAAACACCTTCTGCGCCCTTGGCACCCAGAAACTCGCCTTTCGGGTCGCCCCACTTATCGTCTTGGGCACTGGCCACATACACCGGACGGGGCGCGATGAGCGAGATGACCGTGTGCTGGTCGAAGGGCATACACTTTTCACGGTCTGAGAATTGCTTGAAGTTGTCGTCAAACCACGCCGGCATGACATGATTGATAGATGTAGGCGTCTCGCCTATCATCCGGCGTGAGAGTGCCGTGCCGCAGCATCCGGCGTTGATGAGCACCACCATGGCAAAGCGCCTATCGTTGGCACCGGCCCAAAGCGCCGTCTTGGCGAGGCGCGAATGGCCGAAAAGGGCCACCTTACTTGCGTCTATCTGAGCATCGGTCTGAAGATAGTCCATCGCTCTGCTGGCACACCAGGCCCATAAGGCGATGGAGCCCCACTCATCGGGGCCGGGCCTGACCTGCCCCTTGCGATAATAATAAGGCATAAGACCCTCACTATAGGCCCTGAGAGCCTTGTCGGGGCACACCTCGGTGTATCTGAATGTGGCCAAGCCATAGCCATGCGAGAGGATGTCATGCAACTGCCATTCGGGGGCAGTGGCTATCTTGCTGTTGTCGCAAAACGACAAGCCCAGGAAAAGGGGCACCTTGCCCTGTGCCTTGCGGGGCAGATAGACCTGCAAATGCATGACAGGCGCCTGGGGATTATCACTCAAACGTAGCGTGACAACCTTTCTTATAGCCTCGCCCTTGAGCGCCTTCGTCTCCAGAGTGTCAACACTCCACGGCAAGGCATGCGCCAGTTGCGGAGCCCGGCCATACATATAAGTTGTCAGCATTTTTACTAGTTGCGGTCGTCTGGTGTTTTCCCATTCTTCTGCGGTGCTCACTCTGTGTCCATCCTGCATGACGAGAGGGTCGGGAAGAACATATTGAGGAATTTTATCTTCCTCATACTGAGCCGTTTGATAGAAATAATTAAAATCTCTCTTAACGGGTTTAAGTTCTTGTCCGAAAGCGTCCGTGCATACGGAAAAGACTGCCACCAGCAACGCAACAACTTTCAAGGCACCAAACAGGGCGCTTTGACAATGCAAAAAGGGCACTTTTGCAAGCGCAAAGTGCCTATATTGCGATGTAAAAAGCATGTTTTTCAATCAGCAAGCAGTTTGTCAAGAAATTTATTTAAGTCATCATCCAGCCCTTCCATGAGGTCGCCTCCCAGTATGACCGTGTCATCGTCTACCAGGAAGAGCTCGGTGAGGGCCTCCTTGTCATCGTTTTCCAGCACGAAGCTATACGGCTTCATCACCCCCAAGGCCTCCATCTCCTTGGCATTGCGCTGTATGCGCTGCCTGATGATGCTTGCGGCGGCATCATAGAAGTTTTCGTCCTTGTTGTCAATCCATTGCTCAATCACGCATCGGGTAATCTCGTTGTCCTCGTCATCATAAGCCATCAGGTCACCGCTGTCTTGTGAGAGGCGCAGATGAATGTCGGTCATGCGCAGGTCGTCGTTGGTCAATGGCATCTTCTCGGCCACCTTTCTGAGAAAGCGGTCAATTTGTTGTAACGTCAGTTCGTTGGCTTTCATAATATTCGTGCTAAATGATTACAATGCAAAAGTAAACATTTTATTTCTCTTCGCAAACGATTTCGGATAAGATTTGTTAACACAAAATGTTTTTTAACCAATTTGTTGGCTATACTAAAAAATATACGTACTTTTGCATTTGCAAAGTAGAGTTTACAAAACTCCCTAAATCATCATGACAAACAAGATTAAACATATTGGCAAGATAGACTCTGTGACACGGCAAGGGGTGAAAGTGCGCATCTTGCAAGCCTCAGCCTGCTCGTCGTGCAAGGCCTCGCGGCTGTGCAATGCCTCTGAGAAGAAGGAGAAGCTGGTAGACGTAAGCCTGCCGGATGCCTCCAGCCGCTATCACGTAGGCGACGACGTGGTGGTGGTGGCATCGCGCGCCACAGGCATGAAGGCCGTGCTGATAGGCTTCGGCCTGCCTTTCCTGGTGCTTGTGGCAGTGCTTTTCGGCGCGATGAAAGCAACGGGCAACGAGCCTTTGGCCGCATTGCTGAGCCTGGCGGCCCTGGTGCCCTACTATCTCGTAGTCTACGCCTTCAGGCGCAAGCTGTATGATGAGTTTCGTTTCACCTTAGAATAAAATAATTCAACTAAAACAAATACAAACAATTATGGATTTTATGTTCAGTGCAGTAATCGTTCTTGGCCTCATCGCCCTTATAGCCGCTGTAGTGCTATACGCGTGCTCCAAGAAGTTTGCTGTTAAGGAAGATCCACGTATCGCACAGGTTCAGGACATCCTGCCTGGTGCCAACTGTGGTGGCTGTGGCTTTGCGGGCTGCGCCAACATGGCCGAGGCGCTGGTGAAGGGTTGCGACGCCGGTTCGATAGAAGGATTATTATGCCCCGTAGGCGGGCAGGAAGTGATGGGCCAGGTGGCCGACCTGCTGGGAATAGCAGTGGCCAACACCGAGCCTATGGTAGCAGTGGTGCGCTGCAACGGCACGTGTGAGCTGAGGCCGCGCATAGTGGAGTATGACGGCTTGCGCACCTGCGCGGCACAGAATGCCACCGGAACGGGCGAGACAGGTTGCGGCTTTGGCTGTCTGGGATGTGGCGACTGCACGCGCGCTTGTACATTCGACGCCATACACATGAACCCTGAAACAGGGCTGCCAGAGGTGGATGAAGACAAGTGTACCAGCTGCGGAGCCTGCGTGAAGGCTTGCCCCAGACACATCATAGAGTTGCGCAAGAAGGGTCCGAAAAACCGCCGCGTATATGTGAGCTGCGTGAACAAGGACAAAGGTGCCGTGGCAAAGAAGAACTGCCAGGTGGCTTGCATAGGCTGCGGCAAGTGTCAGAAGGTGTGCAAGTTTGATGCCATCACGATAGAGAACAATCTCTCGTATATTGATTTTAACAAGTGCAGGCTGTGCACCAAATGCGTAGACGAGTGCCCCACCGGCGCTATCATAAAAGTGAACTTCCCGGTACGCAAGCCTAAGCAGACAGAACCGGCTCAGGCTACCGTGGCTGCCGGCGCACCAACAGAACAAACTACTAAGGAGGAAAGCAAAGCATGAAACTAAGGACTTTTCATATTGGAGGCGTTCATCCAGAGGAGAACAAACTCACTGCCGAGATACCCACTAAGCAAGCAGACCTGCCCCAGGAGGCCATATTCCCTCTGGGTCAGCATATAGGCGCACCCGCCAAGCCCGTGGTAAAGCGTGGCGACAAGGTGAAGGTGGGCACACTCATTGCTGAGGCCGGCGGATTTGTCAGCGCGCCCATCTATTCGTCGGTGTCGGGAACGGTACTCAAGATAGACACATCGGTAGACGCTACGGGCTACAGAAAGCCTGTTATTATAATAAAGGTGGAAGGCGACGAGTGGGAAGAGAGCATCGACCGCTCTGACAAGCTCGAAACAGTGGCCAGTCATACCGAGCTCACGCCCGAGGAAATCGTGGCAAGAGTGAAGAAGGCCGGAGTAACGGGCATGGGAGGCGCCGGATTCCCCACCTTCATCAAGCTTTGTCCGCCACCGGGCTGCAAGGCTGAGTGCGTGATTATCAACGGCGTGGAGTGTGAGCCCTACATCACGGCTGACTATAGGCTGGAGATGGAGCACGCTGATGAGATTATAGAGGGCACGCGATTGCTCATGAAGGCAGCCAAGGTGACCCGCGGCTACATCGGCATAGAAGAGAACAAGCCCAAGGCTATCGCGCTGTTTGAGGAGAAGCTGAAGGATGACGACCAGATAGAGGTTGTTGCTCTGAAGCAGAAATATCCGCAAGGAGGCGAGAAACAGCTGGTAGACGCCGTCATCAACCGTCAGGTGCCTGCGCCACCTGCCATACCTGTCAACGTGGGTGCCATCGTACAGAACGTGGGAACAGCCTTCGCTGTATATCAGGCCGTGATGAAGAACAAGCCGCTCTTTGAGAGATACACCAGCGTGACGGGCAAGAAGATAGCCCATCCGGGCAACTTCCTGGTGCGCATGGGCACACCTTTCAGACAGCTGATTGATGCCTGCGGAGGCATGCCAGAGGGCGACAACAAGGTGCTTGCGGGCGGACCTATGATGGGTAAGGCCGTTTTCTCACTCGACGTACCCGTGTGCAAGGGCACCAACTCAGTGACCGTGCTCTCTGGTGCCGACGCTCACAGAAAGAAAGCACAAAACTGCATTCGCTGCGCCAAGTGCGTATCGGTGTGCCCCATGGGCCTGGAGCCTTATCTGCTGGCTACGCTCTCTGTTGCCAAAGACTATGAGCGGCTTGAGGCAGAAGACATTACCTCATGCATCTCGTGCGGCTCATGCCAGTTCACATGCCCGGCTCACCGTCCGCTGCTCGACAACATCCTGCAAGGAAAGGGTGCCGTGATGGGCATTATCAAGGCACGCGCGGCTAAGGCAAAGGCCGAGGCTGCTGCCAAGAAGGCAGAAGAAGAAAAGAAGGCTGAGGCTAAGGCCTGATGCCAGAATGATTAATAAAATAATGAACAAAAGAAATAATGGATAAGCTAATCGTTTCATTATCGCCGCACGCACATGGCACCGACAGCGTAGAGCGCAACATGTGGGGTGTTATCATAGCCCTTATACCCGCCCTGCTTGTGTCGTTTGCATTCTTCGGATTGGGCTCTGTCGTTGTATGCCTGACCAGTGTGGCAGCCTGCGTGTTTTTTGAGTGGGCTATAACAAAATATATGCTGAAAGAAGAACCTACCCTTACGGATGGTTCGGCTGTTATAACGGGTTTGCTCCTGGGCATGAACCTGCCCTCAAACCTGCCTCTGTGGATTATCATCATAGGCGCCCTGGTGGCCATCGGCGTAGCCAAGATGTCATTCGGAGGCCTCGGTCACAATCCTTTTAACCCCGCTCTTGTGGGCAGATGCTTCTTGCTGGTGTCCTTCCCCGCACAGATGACAAGCTGGCCCGTCATTGGTCAGCTCACCAGCTACACCGACGCACAGACAGGAGCAACGCCTCTTGCCGTGATGAAGATGGCCATTAAGAACAACGATGCGTCGCTGCTCAACCAGCTGCCCGACGCCTTCAGCATGCTCATAGGCAACACATCGGCTGCCAATATGGGTGGCGGCGCCCTGGGTGAGGTGTGTGCCCTGGCACTGATTATAGGTCTTTGCTTCATGCTGTGGCGTAAAATCATCACATGGCATATCCCTGTGAGCATCCTGGCTACGGTGCTGGTGTTCACCGGATTGCTGCATCTGGCCAACCCCGTATATGCTAATCCGCTGCACGAACTGCTGTCAGGAGGACTCATGCTGGGTGCCATCTTCATGGCTACAGATTATGTCACCTCACCTATGACGCACAAGGGACAGATCATCTACGGCATAGCCATCGGCTTCCTGACCGTTGTGATACGCAACTGGGGCTCTTATCCTGAGGGCATGTCGTTCGCCATTCTCATCATGAACGGCTTCACACCACTCATCAACCATTACATCAAGCCCAAGCGCTTCGGCGAAGTACCGGCTAAAAAGTAAAGAAGGAGACAACAAAAAATGGAAAAGCTTAAACCAACACTAAAGAATATGACCTTGGTGCTTGTGATAGTGGCCGTTGTAGTGGGCGTTATCCTGGCATTCGTGAACCACATCACCGAGGGTCCTATCAAGGCAAAGGCCGCGCAAACGCTTGCTGCCGGCATTAAGACTGTGATGCACTCAGACAACCTCAAAGTGGGCGACGACATCTGCTTCAGCAATGATGAGGATGGCGACGGGCGCAAAGAAGATTATGTGATACACCCCTGTGCCGACAGCAATGGCAAGGCTCTGGGAGCTGCCGTAGAGAGTACGACCACCGGTTTCGGCGGCGACCTGAAGGTGCTCGTGGGCTTTGACCCGCAAGGAAAGATACTGGGTTACACCATTCTTGAGACAGCCGAAACGCCGGGACTCGGCATGAAGGCCGGCGAATGGTTTCAGAAGGGTGGAAAAGGCGACATCATAGGCAAGAGCCCTGCCGACAAACCGCTGCAGGTAAGCAAAGACGGTGGTGACGTAGACGCCATCACGGCCAGCACCATCACCAGCCGCGCCTTCCTGAAAGCCGTTAATCAAGCCTATCAGGCATATAAGAGCAACAAATAAAACGAGGAGGAATAAAGAATATGAGTAATCTTAAAATTTTCTTGAACGGACTTATCAAGGAGAACCCTACATTTGTGCTCTTCCTCGGTATGTGCCCTACCCTGGCCACAACAACAAGTGCCATAAACGGTATGAGCATGGGTCTGGCCACCATGGCCGTACTGATATGCACCAACTTTGTTATTTCGCTCATACGCAAGTTGGTGCCCGACATGGTGCATATACCCGTTTACATCGTAGTAATCGCCGCTTTCGTCACCGTGCTGCAAATGTTTATGCAAGCCTACGCGCCCGATTCCATCAATAAGGCACTGGGCATCTACATCCCGCTTATCGTGGTGAACTGCATCATATTGGGACGCGCTGAGTCGTTCGCGTGCAAGAACACGCCGGTAGCCAGCATCTTCGACGGTCTGGGCATCGGCCTGGGCTTCGCCATCGCACTGACACTGCTGGGCGCCGTGCGTGAGCTTCTGGGCGCAGGCAGCATCTTCGGCATCGCCTTGCTGCCCGAACAGTTCAACATTCTGCTTTTTGTGCTGCCACCGGGAGCATTCCTTACCTTGGGCTATCTCGTTGCCATATTCAACAAGATAAAAAGCCGCAATGCACAATAAACATCATTTCATAACGTTAAGACATTAAGACAATGGAATATTTACTGATATTTATATCTGCCATATTCGTCAATAACATTGTGCTCTCGCAGTTCCTGGGCATCTGCCCGTTCCTCGGCGTGAGCAAGAAGATTGACACATCGCTGGGCATGGGAGCTGCCGTGACCTTCGTGCTGACGCTGGCCACCATCGTAACCTATCTCCTGCAGATATATGTGCTCAATCCTTTCAACCTGCAATACCTTCAAACACTGGCTTTCATTCTCGTGATTGCCGCGCTGGTGCAAATGGTTGAAATCATCTTAAAGAAGGTTTCGCCCGCCCTCTATCAGGCTTTGGGCATCTTTCTTCCGCTCATCACGACGAACTGCGCTGTTCTGGGTGTGGCCATCCTCGTGATTCAAAAAGACTTCAACCTGCTTCAAAGTGTGGTGTACGCATTTTCTACGGCACTGGGCTTCGGCTTGGCACTTGTGACATTTGCAGGCATCCGTGAGCAACTGGCCTTGGTCAATATTCCCAAGGGCATGAGAGGCATGCCTATAGTGCTGATCACCGCTTCACTGCTGGCCCTGGCCTTTATGGGCTTCAGCGGTTTGGAGAACGGCCTGCGCAGTCTGTTTGGTTTGAATTAATCGTTAAGGTGCGCCCCAATTGACGCATCTCTGTAATAGATGGCACAAGCGTGGATTATTATTTTATCCATGCTTGTGTCATTTCATCGGTGCCGCCAAGGACACTACGCACACCTTTGTGGCCTCAAGCAACCGTACCTACTATGCCTACGCAGCAGTTGTGTGGGACTCTACGGGTATGCACACGTTGTTGCCCTATGGCTCGCTCGATACTCTTGAACTTAAGCAGTCGGGGGATGGCATGATCGGAGTTCGCATCTCTCGTGACGGTAAGACGGCCATTGGCTATCTCTCGATATACAATTCCACCTATTTCTACTCCTGCAAGTGGACCCAGGGTAGCGACGGCGCCTGGACCCTGCAGATCCTGGCCGTGCCTGAAGGCGGTCGAAATGGAAAAGTTGTAGACCTCTCTGGCGACGGCAGTATCATCGCCGGTTCCTATTCAAGCGAGCAGCTGACTGGAACTCCCTATGGGGAGCAACTCTACAAGAACATCGGTAACATATACTGCACGTTTGACGATTGCGAGAAAGGCTACACCAGCTACAAGCATGCTCTGGCTATCGCACAAAAGCATCACAACGACATTTAGCTGTGTCGGTGATGGCAGACATAGGCAAGGTGGGCTAATTGTTGCGTTTGTGTGCTGAAATATTCCTACAAAATGCCGTCAGGATTTTAACACTTTTATGATGCGAAAATAAGGGGAAACCGCATTGAAATCCATGTAAAATCGAATGGGTAACGCTGTTTTGACGAAATGAAGAGTAGATATCGCCGAAACGGCATTGGCTTTTCGGCGATATGTCATTGGCTTTTCGCCGATATGTCATTGGCTTTTCGGCGATATT
>DLDC01000237.1 GCA_002480935.1 Prevotella sp. UBA7782
CCTGTGATGCCCGACATGGAGGCTATGCTCACATCGTCACAACGTAACGTGAACGGAACGGCCATACTCAAGCTGCGCCCCCTGAGCTTCGAGACGGTGGGAGTAGACTCGCCCGACGACCTGCTCAAGAGCAAACTGGGCGAATATGGCGAGATGCAACACGGCTGGACGGCGCAAGACGCCAAGGGCTTCATCAAGGTAAGCTCTACGCCGCTGCGCGTTTACTACGGCATACACAAGGACGAGAAGAGATAAACAGAACCCTCATATTACATTAGGTATGATAAAAGTAGGTATTCTTGGCGCGGCAGGCTATACGGGCGGCGAGCTCATCCGCCTGCTGCTGGGCCATCCGGAGGCCGCCATTGTCTTTGCCAACTCAGAGAGCAACGCAGGCAAAAAGGTGACCGACGTGCACGAAGGGCTATACGGCGACACCGATATGACGTTCACCTCAGAGATGCCTTTCGATGATGTTGACGTGCTGTTCTTCTGCTTCGGGCACGGCAAGAGCACACAGTTTCTTCAGCAACACCCCGTTCCCGACCATGTGCGCATCATAGACCTGGCACAAGACTTCAGGCTTGAGGCTCCGGGCAATGACTTCGTGTACGGCCTGCCGGAGATAAACCGCAAACGTATAGCACAAGCCCGCCACGTGGCTAACCCCGGATGCTTTGCCACATGCATACAGCTGGGATTGCTGCCTGCTGCCAACATGCAAATCATAAAGGGCAGCGTGGCCGTCAACGCCATCACGGGCAGCACAGGAGCCGGGCAGAAACCGGGAGCCACAACCCACTTTTCATGGCGCACCGGCAACATGAGCATATACAAGCCCTTTGCCCATCAGCACGTGCCCGAGATAAGGCAGAGCCTCAGACAGGTGCAAGGCAGCCTCGAAGCAAGCATCGACTTCATTCCCTACCGGGGATGCTTTGCACGCGGAATATTCGCCACCGAGGTGCTGCACACTGACAAGGATGCGGAGGAAATAATAAAAGGATATAAAGACTTCTATCAGGACGAGCCCTTCACGCACTACGTAGACCAGCCCCTTGACCTGAAGCAGGTGGTAAATACCAACAAGGCACTAGTGCATTGTGACAAGATTGGCGACAAGCTGCTCGTCACATCGTGCATAGACAACATGCTGAAAGGGGCCGTGGGACAGGCCGTGCAGAACATGAACATCATGTTCGGACTGGAGGAGACTATGGGACTGAAACTGAAAGCAATGGCATTTTAGGAAACAATATGGAACTATTTGACGTTTATCCGCTCTTTGACGTAAACATCGTAAAGGGCAAAGACTGCACCGTGTGGGATGATAAAGGCCAGGCATATCTCGACCTTTACGGCGGACATGCGGTGATAAGTATAGGGCATTGTCACCCACACTACGTTGAGATGATGACCCGGCAGATGGGCCTTCTGCCCTTTTATAGCAACTCGGTCATCAACAACCAGCAGCAAGAACTGGCACACAGGCTGGGCAAGGCGTGCGGTTATGACGACTATCAGCTGTTTCTTATCAACAGCGGAGCAGAGGCCAACGAGAACGCTTTGAAGCTGGCCAGCTTCCAAAACGGACGCAAGCGCGTGCTGGCTGCCGAAAAAGCCTTTCACGGACGCACATCGCTGGCCGTAGAAGTAACCAACAATCCCAAGATAGTGGCACCCATCAACAACAACGGCCACACCACCTTCCTGCCCCTTAACGACCTAAGTGCGTGGGAGAAAGAACTGGCCAAGGGCGATGTATGTGCCTGCATCATAGAGTGCATACAGGGTGTGGGCGGCTGCAACGTGGCCACACCAGAGTTTGCACAGGGACTGGAGAAAGCCTGCAAGAAGTATGGCACGCTGCTCATCACAGACGAGATACAGTGTGGCTACGGGCGAAGCGGCAAGTTTTTTGCTCACCAATGGCTGGGCATCAAGCCCGACATGATAACCTGCGCCAAGGGCATAGGCAACGGATTTCCGATGGGGGCCGTGCTCATAGCGCCTTACATCAAGCCCGTCTACGGACGGCTGGGCACCACGTTCGGCGGCAGCAGGCAGGCATGCACTGCAGCCCTGGCCGTGCTCGACGTCATGCAGAGCGAGCATCTCACAGACAACGCACGCATCGTGGGCAACCATCTCATGAAGCAACTCAAAGAGCTGATGAAGACAGAGAGCCACATCAAGGAGCTACGCGGACGCGGACTGATGGTTGGCATCGTGCTCGACATTCCTCAGAAAGAAGTCAGAGAGCGCCTGATATACGACGAGCATTGCTTTACGGGAGGCGCAGGCACCGACGTGCTGCGCATTCTGCCACCGCTGACGCTGACAAAAGAGCTCGCCGACGACTTCATAGAGCGGCTGAAGCGCGTACTGCATAAATTCTAAAAACCATAATATCATCCAGCAATATGAAAATAGCAATCATTGGAGCAGGCGCCATGGGTGGTGCCCTTGCTCACGGATTACTGAAAGGAAGCATCTTCAAACCCTCAGACATCACCGTGGCCAACCCGCACGAAGGCAAGCTCAAGCCCTTTGCCGAGCTGGGTGCCAGCATCACAACAAGCAACACGGCGGCCGTCATGGGGGCCGACTACGTGGCTATCGTGGTGAAGCCATGGCTTGTGAAGCAGGTGGCCGAAGAGCTGAAAGAGGTGATGGACTACGACAAGCAAACTGTTCTGAACCTCGCGGCATCACTTACGTTCGACCAGCTTCACGCCTGGTTCGGCCTCAACGACACCTATCCGCCCATAGCGCAGATAGCACCTAATCTGGCCATAGCGCAACGTGCGTCGATGACATTCATTGCCCCCGACGCACAAGCAGCAGCCAAGGCCGACGAGCTGAAGAAAATTTTCGACGACCTGGGCACAGCCATCGTGACAGATGAGAGGCACATTCCGGCCGGAGTGGCTATGGCAGGATGCGGCATTGCCTATGCCATGCGCTACATAAGGGCGGCGGCCGAGGGCGGCGTTGAGCTGGGCTTTGATGCCAAGAGCGCCACCAGCATCGTAATGCAGACCTTGAAAGGGGCCGTGGCCATGCTGCAAGCAAGCGGACTGCACCCAGAAGCGGCTATAGACAAAGTAACTACTCCGGGCGGACTGACCATCAAAGGGCTGAACGCCATGGAGCGAGAAGGCTTCACCAATGCCGTGATAAGCGGACTGAGAGCCAGCATGTGAAAAGCAAATAAAACTGCACACGAGGCACGGGAATGTGCAAAACACAGCATGCTAACGCAGCCCAAAAGATAAAAACTATAACTTTTGGGCTGCATTTGGCTTTTTTTTAGTACTTTTGAGGCTCGAAAAGAAACAACATACACTAAGATTATGGAAGAATCTATCAAGCAAATAGGACAACGGCTCAAAGGACTTCGCGATGTGCTTGACATTCCGGCGCAGGAAGTAGCCGACCTTTGTAACATTCCGTTAGAGCATTATCTGAAAATAGAAGACGGCGAGGCAGACCCCGGCGTGTACCGCCTGTCAAAGATAGCCAAGCGATACGGCATCGAGCTCAACGTGCTGCTCTTTGGCGAAGAGCCTCGCATGAGCTCGTATTTCATCACACGCAAGGACAAAGGTCTGAGCGTAGACCGCCGCAAGGACTATAAATACCAGACTCTGGCAAGTGGCTTCAGAGGACGGAAAGTAGAACCTTTTCTCGTCACCGTAGACCCACTGCCCGGCAATGCCAACCATCATAAGAACTCACACGAAGGACAGGAGTTTGACATGGTGCTGCAAGGAATACTGGAAATAACCATAGGCGACAACGTGCACACCCTGAATCCGGGCGACAGCATCTACTTTGACTCCACTAACAAACACTGCATGAGAGCCGTGGGAGATACTCCCTGCCAGTTTCTCTGTGTCGTAATTTAAAGGTATTAGCTATCATGATAGAAAGGTTTTTGACACAAACAACATTCTCGTCAGAGGATGATTTCAAAAAGAACCTGCACTTCAAGGTTCCTGAAAACTTCAACTTCGCTTACGACGTGATGGATGCATGGGCGGCAGAAGAACCCGACAAGGTGGCCCTGCTGTGGACCAGCGAGCGCGGCGAAGAGGTTAAGACAACATACAAAGAGTTTAAAGAGCAGACCGACCGCACGGCAGCATACTTGCAAACGCTGGGCATAGGGCACGGAGACAAGGTAATGCTCATTCTGAAACGCCACTACCAGTGGTGGCTCTCAATGATGGCACTGTGCAAGCTGGGGGCCATAGCCATTCCCGCTACACACATGCTCACTGCAAAAGACATTGCCTACCGCAACAACAGAGCATCAGTGAAGGCCATTATATGTGCCAACGATGAATACGTAACCACACAAATAAGGAAGGCTATGCCCGAAAGTCCCACCGTGAAGACGCTCATCGCCGTAAACTCCCTGGCGCAAGTGGCAACACACCCCATACCCGAAGGCTTTCACGACTGGCACAGCGAGTGGCCCAAGGCTCCACAATTCAGAAGACCAGACTTCGTAAACGACAACGACGACACCATGCTCATGTACTTCACCAGCGGCACCAGCGGCGAGCCAAAGATGGTGGCTCACGACTTTCTGTATGCCCTGGGGCACCTCACAACAGGCGTTTACTGGCACAACCTGAACGAAAAAAGCATACACCTGACCGTGGCCGACACGGGATGGGGCAAGGCCGTGTGGGGCAAGCTATACGGACAATGGTTTGCGGGAGCAACAGTCTTCGTCTTCGACCATGAAAAGTTTACAGCCGAGAAAATTATGCGCGTGATGGAGAAATACCACATCACCTCGTTCTGCGCGCCACCTACCATCTACCGGTTTATGATACAAGAAGACTTCAGCAAGTACGACCTGTCGGCGCTGAAGTATTGCACCACGGCCGGAGAGGCTCTCGAACCGGCTGTATATAACAAGTTCTACGAGCTTACCGGCATACGAATGATGGAGGGATTCGGCCAGACAGAGACCACCATGACGCTGGGAACATTCCCATGGATAAAGCCCAAACCGGGCTCAATGGGCAAGCCTAATCCACAATACAACATCAAGTTGCTTAAGCCTGACGGCACTCCTTGCGAGGACGGAGAGAAAGGTGAGATATGCATAGACACCACTGAGGGCAAGCCCATCGGCCTCTTCAAGTGCTATTATCGCGACGAAGAGCTCACCAAAAAAGCATGGCACGACGGCCTTTATCACACAGGCGACCTGGCATGGCGCGATGAAGACGGCTATTACTGGTTTGTGGGCCGTGCAGACGATGTCATCAAGAGCTCAGGCTACCGCATCGGGCCATTCGAAGTAGAGAGTGCGCTCATGACGCATCCAGCTGTTGTGGAGTGCGCAGTAACAGGTGTGCCCGACAAGGTGCGCGGCATGCTGGTCAAAGCCACGGTGGTTCTGGCACGCGAATATAAGGACCGGGCAGGCGACGAACTGGTGAAGGAGCTCCAGAACCACGTGAAGCACGAGACAGCACCTTATAAATATCCGCGCGTGATAGAGTTTGTCGACGAACTGCCCAAGACCATCAGCGGCAAGATACGCCGTGTGGAGATACGTAACAACGACGCAAAGAAAAACGAGGACAAATGAAAAGAATAGTGGTAAAGGTGGGGAGCAACGTGCTCACCAAGTCTAACGGCAGGCTCAACGTGACGCGTCTCTCAGCCTTGGTAGACCAGATAGCGTGGCTCAGAGGTCACGGCTATGAGGTCATACTGGTGTCGTCGGGCGCCATAAGCAGTGGCCGAAGCGAGTATAAACTACGAAAGAAGCTGGATGCCGTAGGCCAACGGCAGCTCTTTTCGGCCATAGGACAGGTGAAGCTCATCAACCTTTACTACGACCTCTTCCGCGAATACGGCATTCACGTAGGGCAAATACTCACCATGAAGGAGAGCTTCTCTACCCGACTGGAGTATCTCAACCAACGCGCATGCATGAACGTGATGCTCGAAAACGGCGTGCTGCCCATCATCAACGAGAACGACACCGTGAGCGTAACAGAGCTTATGTTTACCGACAACGACGAGTTGTCGGGGCTGGTAGCATCGATGATGAACGCGCAAACACTCGTCATACTGTCGAATGTAGACGGTATATACAACGGCGCCCCGGCCAAACCGGGCACAAGAGTCATACCAATGGTGAACTACGACCGAGACTTGAGCGAGTATATACAAGATGAGAAGAGCGAGTTTGGGCGCGGTGGTATGATAACCAAGACCAACATAGCACGCAAGGTAGCCGAAGAGGGCATCAAGGTCATCATAGCCAACGGATTGACAGACAATATCTTGATAGACCTGGCCACCAAGCCACAGGGCACCATGCACACAGAATTCAGGCCCAACCCCACACCGGTGAGCAGCGTGAAGAAGTGGATAGCCCACTCTGAGAGCTTCGCCAAGGGCGTCATCAGCGTGAACGCCGAAGCAGCAAAAGCCTTGCGCACGGCCAAGGCCACCAGCCTCTTGCTGGTAGGAGTGACCGCCATCGAAGGCGACTTTGAGGAAGGCGACCTGGTGAACATAGCCGATGCCAGCGGAAAGATAATAGGCGTGGGACGAAGCTCGTATGCCAGCACCGACGCAAAGGCCAACATAGGCAACCATGACATGCGGCCTCTGGTGCACTACGACTATCTCTACATGGAATAAATTCTTATCACTCAACTCTCATCATCATGTCAGGCAATAACTATCAAGAGATATTTTCACAAGCCAAAGAGGCCACAAGGCAGGTGGCCCTCATGACAGACAACGAGCGCAGCCATATACTTAACGACGTGGCTGATGCCATACTGGCCCATCAAAACGCTTTACTGGAGGCCAACGCGGATGACCTGCTCCGCATGGACAGTGCCAACCCACTATACGACAGGCTCAAGCTAACAGCCAAGAGGCTGGAAAACATTGCAGCAGACATGCGGCATGTGGCAGCCCTGCCATCTCCTTTGGGGCGCAAATTGCAGGAACGCACGCTACCCAACGGTCTCCTGCTGCGCAAGGTGAGCGTGCCTTTCGGCGTGATAGGCATCATATACGAGGCACGTCCCAACGTTACCTTCGACGTATTTGCACTCTGCCTGAAGAGCGGAAACGTCTGTCTGCTGAAAGGCGGACATGATGCCGACGCATCTAACCGTGCTGCCGTAAAGCTGATAAGAGGGGTGCTGCAAGAGCATAACGTAACACCCCACTGCGTGACACTGCTGCCAGCCAGCCACGAAGCAACGGCCGCGCTGCTCAATGCCATAGGCTATGTAGACCTGTGCATACCGCGCGGAGGCAAGAAGCTCATCAACTTTGTGAGGCAAAACGCCCATGTGCCCGTTATAGAAACAGGGGCGGGAGTGGTAAACACCTACTTTGATGAGCATGGCAACGCAGAGATGGGTGCACGCATCATCTGCAATGCCAAGACAAGACGCGTGAGCGTGTGCAACGCACTAGACTGTCTGCTGGTGCACCAAAGCCGACTGGCCGACCTGCCCACGCTCTGCAAGCCTTTGCAAGAGCACCACGTAACGCTCTATGCCGATGACATCGCCTTCAAAGCTCTGCAAAACCGCTATCCCGAAGAGCTGCTGAAGCCGGCCGATGCCGACACGTGGGGCACGGAGTTTATGGACTATAAGATGGCCATAAAGACGGTGAGCTCGCTCGGCGAGGCTCTGCAGCACATCGCACGCTATGGCTCCGGCCACAGCGAATGCATCATCACCGACGACGATCAGGCTGCACGCTCCTTCCAAGAGCAGGTAGACGCGGCCTGCGTGTACGTCAACGCACCCACCAGCTTCACCGACGGCGCACAGTTCGGGCTGGGAGCTGAGATAGGCATCAGCACGCAGAAGCTGGGTCCCAGAGGCCCCATGGGTCTGGAAGAGATAACAACCTACAAGTGGCTCATCAACGGATGCGGACAGACAAGGCCTTAGGCAGAAAAGCCACAGCGGCAGCATAACGCTTCCATGGCATGACGGCCAACCACACAGACAAGATGATTAAACACCATAACTATGCACACATTCTTTAACGTAACAGACATTGGCGACCTTGATAAGGCGCTTGCCGAGGCTGAGGAAGTAAAGAGCAACCGCTTCGGATACCAACAGTTGGGCAAGAACAAAACGCTGCTCATGATTTTCTTCAACAACTCTTTGCGCACCCGACTGTCTACACAGAAGGCTGCCATGAACCTGGGCATGAACGTCATTGTGCTTGACGTGAACGCGGGAGCATGGAAGTTGGAGACGGAAAGAGGCGTGATTATGGACGGCGACAAAAGCGAGCATCTGCTGGAGGCTATTCCCGTGATGGGCTGCTATTGCGACATCATAGCCGTGCGCTCCTTTGCCGGGCTCCAAGACCGCGAATATGACTATGCCGAAACCATCGTAAATCAGTTTGTGAAATACTCCGGACGACCCGTCATAGCCATGGAGACAGCCACCGTACACCCGCTGCAGGCCTTTGCTGACCTGATAACCATCAGTGAGCATCGGCCTAAGCACAGACCCAAGGTGGTGATGAGCTGGGCTCCACACTGCCGTGCGCTGCCACAAGCCGTACCCAACTCGTTTGCGCAATGGATGAACGCGGCCGACGTAGACTTTGTCATCACGCACCCGGAAGGCTATGAGCTGGACCCGAAGTTTGCCGGAGGCGCACGCATAGAGTACGACCAGCGAAAGGCTTTAGAGGGGGCCGACTTTGTATATACCAAGAACTGGAGCTGCCCGGGCACCACACGCCCAGACGACTATGGCAAGATGATAAGTCATGACAGCAGCTGGACCATAGACAGTGAGCACATGAGCTGGACCAACAACGCCTACTTCATGCACTGCCTGCCCGTGAGGCGTGGCCTCATCGTGACAGATGACGTGATAGAAGGACCGCGGTCACTGGTCATCCCAGAGGCTGCCAACAGAGAAATATCGGCTGAGGTGGTGCTCAAGCGCACGCTGGAGTCGCTCGGCTAATCAGCCTTTTCAATTTCACACCACCCAGACCGGCTCACCGACGGAACAAGGCGGAAAAAAACATCAGGCACTTTCGCCTTGCGACAAGGCTTGTTTTACTTAAAAGAAAATTCACCGCAGAACCCTTTCAAAATCGGGTAGGAGGTAAATGTT
>DLDC01000183.1 GCA_002480935.1 Prevotella sp. UBA7782
CTTGACACCAAAGGTGTGGGGCAGGAGGGATGCGGACAGCCGGCAAGCTTGCTTGCTGGGGCTGTCCGCATCACTCATGACTCACCGCTACCTTGACAGCGGTGGCCTGCCCATGATTTTCCTTACTTCTATTGCAAGCGTTGTTGCTCTCTGAATATACTCAATGTGAGAGTCCCAATGACGAAAACAGAAGAAAAATGCGTAACTTTGCATTTACAAAAACAGGTCGCACGGAAGAGAAAAACGCCGTTTGCGACCAGCTAAACAAAACAATAAGACGATGGAAATCATAGCATTCGACTCTTTCAAAGGGTGCATTACAAGTAGTGAGGCCGGCGAGGCTTTTGCCGGGGGCCGGCGAGCCAAGGGTCACGAAACGCGCGTACTGGCGATGAGCGACGGCGGCGACGGTATGCTGGATGCCTTTCTGCCCGTTATGGGAGGACACAAGATAACGGTGAATTGTCACGACGCGCTCATGCGACACATCACAGCCTGCTATGGCATGTCGGGCGACACGGCCATCATAGAAGTGGCTCAGGCGTGCGGATTGAGCCTCATCGAGCCGGAGCAACGCAATGCCTTGCGGGCCACATCCTATGGTCTGGGCGAATTGATAGCCGATGCCGTGGCACACGGGGCACATCACATGGTGATAGGATTGGGCGGAACAGCCACGAGCGACTGTGGTATGGGCATGCTCAAAGCGCTGCTGGACAGGTTAGGAAAAAACAATGAAGATACGATAGACGGGGTACTTGAGCGTTGCTTCAAGGGCATAAGCGTCACGCTGGCCAGCGATGTAACCAACCCACTCTACGGACCAGAGGGCGCGGCACACGTCTTCGCAAGGCAGAAAGGGGCCACCGACGAACAGATAGAGCAGATAGACCGCAGGGCTAAACGCTTTGCCGACATCAGCGCAAGGCACTGTGGCTACGACCGAAGTGCATGTGCCGGGGCGGGTGCAGCGGGCGGACTGGGCTACGCCTTCATGCAGTTTATGAACGCCAAGATGGCTTCAGGCGCCGAGCTATTACTGAAATGGTGCCATTTTGACGAGCTGTTGGCACACGCCGACATGGTTTTTACAGGCGAAGGACACAGCGACAGGCAGACGCTGATGGGCAAATTGCCCGGCGTATTGCTACGCCATGCCCGGCAAGCGGGCGTAAAGGTCTGTTTGCTGTCGGGTGGTGTGAGTGATAAAGACGAATTGTTGAAGGCGGGATTTTATAAGGTAGAGAGCATCAACGAGCCGGACATGCCCCTACAGGAGGCCATGAAGCCGGAGGTGGCCAAGGCCCGTTTGGCCGCATGGAACGGACTTTCCTAGCGCCGGGAGCACTATCCCAGCATGTAATGCACCAGGAGTGTGCCGTTCCAGAGCAGCATATAGTCGGCCAACGACAGGACAACGGCACGGCCCACAAGTAATGTCCGGCCCCGCAAATGGCTGAACAGAAAGGCCAGGGAGATGGGTATGACGTAAATCCAATGAGGCGCCATGATGTAAACTTCGTTGATGCCGAAGCCCAGGCCCATGTGCAGGAGCATGTCGAAGCCGAAGAACGAGAGCGCCATCCACAAGAAGCGGCTGCGCCGTCCGCACCAGATGCCTAAGGCAAAGAGCAAGACGATGACGGCCTCTACAAAATAGTTTTGCCATGCTTTGTAGGCTACGATGATGGGTCGGGTGCGCAGCACGTCTTCCAGCGTATGGGTGTCGTGCAGCAAGAACGACTCGCCGAAGAGGTTCTCTACCAGTGTCTCGGTACGGCTTGTGGTGATATCGGTCCACTGAGTAAACTCTCCCTTGCCCAGAGGCTTGCCATGCCGCATGTGCGAGAAGGCATTTTTTCGTCGCTGAGCCTTCATTTGCTGATACGCCTGCGTGGCTTTTGCCTGCGCCACGGCCTTGTCTCCGGTGCGCAAAGTATCGGTGAAATGGGCTATAAATGCCTGTTTACGCTTGTTCTCGTTAGCTTTCTTGGCCTCCTTATGCGCCAGCCAGCCCGGTCTTACAAGATAAAACCACTCCTCGCGGGCACCCTTCCACATCACAGCAGAGGGCAGCAGCACGGCTAAGAGGATGTATCGAGGACGGAAGAAGGCCTTCTTGTTGGTGAAAAGAGCTGCCAGGAAGGTCTTGATGCCATTGTTGAGCGATGTGCCTGCCGTGATGACAAACAGCAAGAGGGTCTGGCCGATGCCCAACTTTCGGCCTTGCTGCTGCAGCTTTCCGCACACATAAAGGGTGAAGATGAGCATGGTCATAGACAGGGAAAAATGGTCGGGCACCATGATGGGCACCATGACATAGGCAAAGGTGTAGAAGGCCATAGACAGCATTGTGGCATCGCGCCGCGCCAGACCGATGAGCTCGCGGCATATTCTGTAAAGGAAGATGAAGCCGTAATAGGCAAAGAGCACCAGAATGAAGGCCATGACATACTGCACGCAGTTTTTTCCAGTGAGCCACATCAGGCCTTGGTTGACCTGATTGGGCAGGTACATGAAGAACGCAAGCAGCGGATGGCGGAACACATTATAGTCGGCTCCCCAGCATGAAAGCACCACGTAAGAGAGCGGATCGAAGCCCGAGACGTGGAAAGAATCTACAAACCAGTGAAAATAATCATTCACCATGTGGGCGTACTTATGCCCATACTTCATGATGGTAAGCGCATTGAGCGCAATGAAATAGGCCAACATGACAACGCCCGGCAGGCGTTCCTCGGCCTTAGGTACAAACAGTCGTAATGTTTTTTTCATTTTCGTGTAAGAAAGAACCGTACCAACAGAAAGTTAACCGGCACGGTAATGACGAACATGGGCACCATGGCCCAACGCTCTGTGAGCCCCAGCCTGATGCTGAGGTGCAGGATAAGGGTTTGCAACGTGAAATTGATGAGGTGCGAAAGCAGAAAGCCGGCACCCCGGC
>DLDC01000196.1:0-174 GCA_002480935.1 Prevotella sp. UBA7782
GACACGCTCAACTCCATCCGCTTTGAGATGGAGCAGTCCGTGGACAAACATTCGCAGACCATTCTTACCGACCGCATCAAGCTCATCCTCGACTACTGCCAGCGCTTCTACGACCGACAGTTCGTCATCCGCCACAAGGAGAACTCAGATGTTCTCTCTGCCTTTGAACGCAAC
>DLDC01000196.1:233-380 GCA_002480935.1 Prevotella sp. UBA7782
GTGGCTTACTTCGCTGATAAGGCCTGTCTGTCACCGGGCTACTTTGGCGACCTCATCCGTAAGGAGACGGGCCTGACGGCACAGTATTATATCCAACAGCATATTCTCGCGCTGAGCAAGCAGCTGCTCCTCGACCCGTCGCAGAGC
>DLDC01000196.1:477-3001 GCA_002480935.1 Prevotella sp. UBA7782
ATACAGAGAGAAGTAAAATAAGATGGAAAGTATTCATTGAAAGGCAATACGAGTGACCATTATTGTTTACGAAATGTACACAAATGCGATAAGTCGTGCCTCACAGTTGCGTTCTCATCTTACTTCCAACGTTGAAGAAAAGAATGTTTAGCCATTTCAAAGAGTTGTTCGGATGTGATATTAGCAATTATTGCTGTCCACTAAAACTTTTTTTGTGTCTTTAAGCATGGAGGGCATCACACAAGCGGGCACAGGCAGCAGGGTGATCCAATGTGGGTTACTGGGCGGAAAGAAAGGCCGGACACTTACCCTAATAGCGCTACAAGGGCACGGGGCAACTTCACTGAAAGGCCGGGGCATCACAACTGCCACGCCATTATGCCCTATGGGGTTGTCTTAAGTTTGTTCTTGCTTTGCCAATGCTTCCTTGAAAGTTTCCTGCTGCGTCCGTACGGCCCTAAAGACATCGGTGCAATCGCTGAAAGCGGTCATGTCTTTGATGCCGGGAACAATCGTCATGGATTGCTGGTTGAACCTCACCAACGCCGTATGGGGATATTGTGCCGCCATCTCCTCAAAAGGAAAACGGATGATACTGGGTGTGTTGAAGCCCACACCCAACTCTAGCAGCACAAGATGACCGTCACGATGACGCTCTATAAAATTCTGATAACGGTGAGCCTGACGGTGCCAGTGCTCGTCCTCTACAAAGTGGTTGTCAACCCGCAGGTTGGGCACCAGCCGTTCGCCCGTTGCCTCATCATGGGGAATAAGGCTGGCAGGAATGCGACAATCCACTGTCGCGGCCATCATGCGGCGCACCATCTGCTCGTTGGGGTAAAGTTTCTTGCTCTGTCCGCTCTCAGTCTGAAAGAGGCCATAGTCGCCCTGACAGGCAAAGACGCGGTCTGTACTGAAACCACTCTTGGCAAACTGAGCATCGACATTTGTGGTGAAGACGAAATAATCTTTTTGACCAATAAGCTGCAAAAGCGACCTATAGAGAGGCAAGCCATCGGGCCTATAGCGGCAAAACCAGATGTGGCGTGCCCAGCAGGCCCAATACTCTTCTTCGGTCTTGAAGGGGTAGAACCCAGACGAATAAAGGTCGGTGATGCCATAACGTTCTATCCACGGACGAAACTCACGGCGGAAGTCGTCGCCGTCATAACTGATGCCGGCCGCCGTAGAAAGCCCCGCACCCGCACCGATAAGCACGCCATCGGCTGCTCGGAGCAACTTACAAAGATGCTCCAGACGGTCGGCCAGCGGCCGCTCAGGCGTTGGCTTCATCAATAAGTTGTTGATATATGATGTTATCCTCATCTTTGAACGTGTTGAAAATTATGGTGTCGATGCTCTTCAGGCTGTGGCTCGTCACGGCGCGCACAGCTATCTGCGCAGCACGCTTACGCGGAAAGCGGAACACACCCGTTGAGATGCAGCAGAAAGCGATGCTGTGCAAGCCGTATTCTTCGGCCATGTCGAGGCACGACCTATAACATGAGGCCAACTGCTCTTCCTGCTCCGGGGTGGGATGACCATCGGGTATGATGGGTCCCACGGTATGTATAACATATTTTGAAGGCAAGTTATAGGCTGGCGTAATCATCGCCCCTCCCGTGCGTGCTTCATGGCTCAGCGTAAGAGCACCGTGGACGAGGCGTGGCCGGGAGACATCGTAGGACTGCCCGACAACGGCATCTTCAAGATTGGTGACACGCTGACCGAAGGTGAGAAGCTCCACTTCCGCGGACTTCCTTCCTTCTCTCCGGAGTTGTTCAAGTATATCGAGAATGACGACCCCATGAAGTCGAAGCAGTTCCAGAAAGGTATCGAGCAGTTGATGAACGAGGGCGTGGCACAGATGTTCATCAACGAGTTCAACAACCGCCGTATCATCGGTACCGTCGGTCAACTGCAGTTTGAGGTCATCCAGTACCGCCTTGAGCACGAGTACAATGCCAAGTGCCGCTGGGAGCCCGTCCATCTCTACAAGGCTTGCTGGATAGAGAGTGATGATGCAGCCGAACTTGACAACTTCAAGAAGCGTAAGTATCAGTATATGGCCAAGGACATAGAAGGCCGTGATGTCTTCCTCGCCGACTCCAGCTATGTGCTGAGCATGGCAGAGCAAGACTTTAAGCACATCAAGTTCCACTTCACGAGTGAGTTCTAAAATGCGCATCCAGCCTTCAGCCCTTCTCCTCCAAAGGAGGCTTGTCAAGGATTCTTAAGAGTGCGTGATTCTATACGACATCATTCCTTGTAGAGATATTATTTCTGAATATCAGCCAATTAGAAGACCAACAAAAAGAAGAGGTTGTGCTCAACTCAGTTTGAGCACAACCTTTTCATATATTATTTTTCCACGGTATTCTCGCCCCGTCTCGTAGCTCCTCACCATGTGGGCACGAAGGATGAAACAGCGGTTACCGTCAGCTTTATCACATTCTATCTCTATTCGAGGCATGATGCCGATCGTGACACGTATGGGGCGAGATCGTGACACATCTGAGGCAGG
>DLDC01000105.1 GCA_002480935.1 Prevotella sp. UBA7782
GGAAAAATCAGAAGCAGAGGCGTCACGCTGATTATCATCATCGGCTTGGGCCTTTTTGCGTTCATTGCTGAGGAAGCCTTTCGTTCTTGTAACGGCATCAAGGGCGAGGCAAGGCAGCAAATTGGAGAAGTGTTAGGTGAGAAAATCAACGTGCAAGACTTTCAGGAGCTCGTTGACGAGTATCAGAATGCCGTTAAATTTACTACGCAACGCGACAACCTTTCAGACGATGAGCTGAATCAGGTGAAGGATCAGGTATGGCAACAACTGGTTAGCAACAAGATTATAGAGAATGATGCTGACAAGCTGGGCCTCACTGTGACTGACGGAGAAATACAAAACGTGCTGGCAGAGGGTACCAACCAGATGCTCAGACAAACTCCCTTCATCAACCAGCAGACGGGTCTCTTCGACGTAAATATGCTCAAGCAGTTCCTCAACCAGTACAAGCAGGCTCAGACATCCAACCCCCAGATGGCCGAGCAGATGGAAACTGTTTACAACTACTGGCTCTTTGTTGAGAAGAACCTGCGCTCGCAGCTACTCCAACAGAAGTATCAGGTGCTCTTGGCCAGCTGCATCTTGTCTAACAAAGTAGAGGCTCAGATGGCTTTCAAGGATGAAAACGAAGAGGCACAAGTGCAACTTGCCTCTATCGCATACAGCACCATCAAGGACGCCGATGTGAAGGTTACCGATGAAGACCTCAAGGCTAAGTATGAAGAACTCAAGCCTGCGTTCTATCAGCCCGTGGAGACACGCGACCTGAAGTATGTTGATTTCCAGATAAAGGCATCGGCCGCAGACCGTGCCCAGCTGCTCAAAGAGATGAACGGCTATCAAAAACAGCTGGCTACAGTGGCCGATCCTACTCAGCTGGTGTCTAGAAGTACTTCGCAGGTTCCTTATCTTGGCGTGCCTGTAAGCTCAAGCGCATTCCCACAAGACATTGCTACGAAGTTGGACTCTATGGCTGTTGGCACTACGGGTGTGTATGAAAACAAGCAGGACAACACCTTTAATATAATACGTATCTATAGCAAGAGCATGTTGCCTGACTCTGTTCAGTTCCGCCAGATACAGGTGGCAGGTGCTTCAATAGATGAGTCTCGCGCTAAGGCCGACAGCATTCAGAAGGCTCTTGCCGGTGGCGCTAAGTTCGAAGACTTGGCAAAGAAGTATGGCCAGACAGGCGAGAAGATATGGTTTACGGGCGCACAGTACGAACACGCAACGTCTATGAGCCAAGACAACAAGCAATATATCGAGGCACTGCTCAATGGTGAGGTGAATGCCACACAGAACCTTGCTCTTGCTCAGGGCAATGTTATCCTGCAGGTGCTCGATAAGAAAGGAATGAAAGACAAGTTTAATGCGGCTGTTATTAAGAAGGTTATCGACTTCTCAAAGGCTACCCGCAGCAAGGCTTACAATAACTTCAGCGAGTTTGTAACCCGCTCTACTTCGCTGGCAGAACTGCAGAAGAATGCTTCTAAGTTCGGCTATCAGGTTCAGGACCTGAACGATTTCTCTACCGCACAGCATAACGTTGGTGGTGTAGGCGGCGCAGGAATACGCGACGCTATCAAGTGGATCTTCTCTGCAAATGAGGGCGAAGTGTCGCCATTGTTCGAGGCAGGAAACAACGACCACATGCTTGTGATGGTGGTAACACACATACATCCGCAGGGCTATCGTCCTTATGACGATCCTCAAGTGAAGGAAATCCTGACCCGTGAGGTTATTCGTGACAAGAAGGCTGAGATGATTATGGCTAAGCTGAAGGGCGTTAACAGCATCGCAGCCGCTAAGGCCAAGGGTGCCAAGGTGTCTACTGTAGACCAGATTACGTTTGCTTCGCCAGCCTTCATCCCCGCTACGGGTGCTGCAGAACCCGCCGTTTCAGGTGCTGTAGCAGCTACTAAGGCCGGACAGTTCTGCAAGAAAGCCATCAAGGGTAATGCCGGTGTCTACATGATACAGGTGTTGAAGAAGTCTATGCGCGCCGGAGCCAAGTTTGATGTGAATGCTCAGATGCAGCGCAACCGCCAGCAATATCTGCAGAGCGTGGGCAACTTTATGCAAGACTTGATGCTTCAGGCAAAGGTGGTAGACAACCGTTACCTCTACTTCTAATGTAAGCAGATACATAAACTATAAGATAAAGAGCCACACAAGCGTTGTTTCAGGCAATTGTTTGTGTGGCTTTTTCTTTTTCTTAGGCTTCATGTTGACAAACACCTTGCTTTTCTTTGTTTTCTGAAAAAATGAATGTACTTTTGCATCAAGTTATACTTTGAGAAATGATACAGGCTATGATATTTGCCGCAGGGCTCGGCACAAGATTGAAACCACTTACAGACACTATGCCCAAAGCACTTGTTGAGGTGGGCGGTGAGCCTCTCTTGCAACGTGTGCTCATGCAGCTAAAGGCTATAGGAGTGGGACGTGTGGTTGTGAATGTGCATCATTTTGCCGATATGATCATTGACTTTCTTAAAGCAAACGATAATTTCGGCATGGACATTCAGGTGAGCGACGAGCGTCAAAAGTTGCTCGACACGGGCGGAGGATTGCGTCATGCCCGCCCTCTTTTCCTGCCTGACACACCCATACTTATTCATAATGTAGATATTCTCAGCAATGTAGACTTGCTGAAGTTTTATTATCAGGCCCCGCTCATGACCTGTCCGTCATGCGGAGTGCCACATCTAAGAGCCGACGCCACGCTTCTTGTAAGCGAGAGGCAGACAAAGCGCTACCTGCTCTTTGACAATCAGATGATGTTAATGGGCTGGACGAACATTGAGACGGGCGAGGTGAAGAGCCCCTATGCATGGGTACGTCAGGCTGACGCTGCCACCCTGCGCCTTCGCTTGCGCCGTTTTGCTTTCTCAGGCATACATATCTTCAATCCAACGTTATTCTCTGACATGGCTGAATGGCCTGACAAATTCAGTATCATAGACTTTTATTTGAAGGAATGTGCGCGTCATAGCATTCGGGGTTATCTTCAGAAAGATCTCAAGCTGCTGGATGTGGGCAAGCAAGACACCCTGAAAGATGCCGAAACTTTTCTGAACGACATTAAATAAACGTTTTAATTTAAATTTCAATATATGCAACAGAAGATTATCATTCTTGATTTTGGCTCACAAACCACGCAGCTCATAGGCCGCAGGGTGCGCGAGCTTGACACCTTCTGCGAGATACTTCCTTACAACAAATTCCCTGAGAACGACCCCTCTGTTATTGGAGTCATCTTGAGCGGAAGCCCTTATTCCGTTCATGACAAGGAGGCTTTCAAGGTAGACTTGGGCAAGTTTGTGGGCAAGCTGCCCGTTCTGGGCATTTGCTATGGGGCTCAGTTTATTGCCTATTCGGGCGGTGGTAAGGTAGAACAGACGGGCACCCGCGAGTATGGACGCGCCAATCTGGAGACCATTGATACTGCCACGCCGCTCTTCAAGGGCTTTGAGCGAGGCTCACAAGTGTGGATGAGCCATGGCGATACCATCACGGCCATTCCCGAAGGCTTCCACGTAACAGGCTCAACAGCCGATGTGAAGTATGCCGCTTTCGCCAACGAGCAGGAGCGTGTGTGGTGTGTGCAGTTCCACCCAGAGGTATATCACACCTTGCAGGGCAAGCAATTGCTGAAGAACTTTGTGGTAGATATCTGCGGCTCCAAGCAAGAATGGAGCCCTGCCAGCTTCATAGAGTCAACCGTTAAGGAGCTCAAGCAGCAGGTAGGTAACGACCGTGTCATTCTGGGACTGTCGGGCGGAGTAGACTCAAGTGTTTGTGCCACCCTCTTGCACCGTGCCATTGGCAAAAACCTCACCTGTATCTTTGTAGACCATGGTATGCTTCGCAAGAACGAGTTCAACAAGGTTATGGATGCCTATCAGGGCTTGGGACTTAACGTGATAGGCGTGGATGCGTCAGAAAAATTCTTCAAAGACCTGGAAGGAGTGACCGATCCTGAAAAGAAACGCAAGATAATAGGCCGCGACTTTGTTGAGGTGTTCAACGCCGAAGCCAAGAAGATAACCGATGCCAAGTGGCTTGCGCAGGGCACGATATATCCCGACCGCATCGAAAGCCTGAGCATTACGGGCATGACCATCAAGAGTCACCACAACGTTGGCGGTCTGCCCAAGGACATGAAGCTTCAGCTTTGCGAGCCCCTGAAGTGGCTCTTCAAGGATGAGGTGCGCCGTGTGGGCCGTCAGTTGGGTATGCCTGAGCGGCTCATCAAGCGTCATCCCTTCCCCGGCCCCGGTCTGGCAGTGCGTATCTTGGGCGACATCACCCGCGAGAAAGTGCGCATTCTTCAGGATGCCGACGACATATACATCGAGAAGATGCATCAATATAAGATGGAAGATGGCTCTGAGCTCTACGATCATGTATGGCAGGCAGGCACCATCTTGCTCTCTACGATACGCTCTGTGGGCGTGATGGGCGACGAGCGCACCTATGAGCATCCCGTGGCATTGCGTGCCGTGACGTCTATGGATGCCATGACGGCCGATTGGGCACATCTGCCTTACGACTTCCTTGCCGATGTTTCTAACGAGATAATCCGCAAGGTGAAGGGCGTAAACCGCGTTTGCTACGATGTAAGCTCAAAACCACCATCGACAATAGAATGGGAGTAACAACAAGATAATAGCCTTACGGATTTGTCCGTAAGGCTTTCTTTTTTCTAATATACGGCATTTTGGTCTCTAAAAGTGCATATATTGGACTGCAAAAAGGCCTATTTGGAGCCGTAAAACGGCCGTTTTTACTTTTCTGAAAGCATTTTATGATAAATCTAAGACGATGCGGCTATTATTTGACTTCCGTCAAGAAAGTCTTTCAGACCGCTCGGAATAGGGAAAACTATTTTGGCATTCAGAGAAGTAAATCTAACTTTGTGCCGATTAAAGTTTAAAATTTGAATGTTATGACAACTAAGTTAGAGATTGTAAATACTGAGAGAGAAGCATCAGCCACCATGCGTATGATGCGCATTATGTCAGAGAGACGCGAGGCACTTGCAGCCGTTAAGGCCAAGAATGTAGAAGCCTAATGGCGCAAAATGCCGTTTGATGGCCTGTGGCACAGTATGGCTCGCCCTCAGGCCCACTGCCTCTAGCGTTTTAGCTCAACACATTTAGAAACCCCCTACGCGGGTAGCAGTAATCATAAAAAGCCGGACTTTGTGGTCCGGCTTTTTTTTTCTTGTAGTCAAGACATGCTTCTTGTGCTCTCAGAAGCATGGGCGCATGACTCATTTCTTCTTCAGCTCGTCGCGTATCTCGGTCAGCAGCTTTTCTGTAGCGGTAGGTTCCGGGGTAGGAGCAGGTGCTTCCTCCTTCTTCTTAGCCAGCTTGTTGATGCCCTTGACAAGTAAGAACACGCAGAAAGCGATGATGATGAAGTCGATGAGAGTCTGTATGAAGTTGCCATAATTAATAGTGGCACTCTTCATCTCAATGCCATCTGCAATCTTTTCAGTGGGCAAAGTGACCTTCAGATCAGAAAAGTTCACGCCTCCGATGAGCCATCCTATGGGTGGCATAATGATGTCGTCTACGATGGAAGAAACAATCTTGCCGAAGGCGCCGCCTATGATGACGCCTACAGCCATGTCTACTGCATTGCCTTTTACGGCAAAGTCTTTGAATTCTTGGATAAATTTACTCATTTGTCTATATACGTTTGATTATTAGAATTTCCTTTTTATGATTTGCCACATAGAGTTTGCATTCTTGTGGCTTTGTCATTCGGCCTCTCTTATAATGGCTTGTTTGCCTC
>DLDC01000238.1:0-3653 GCA_002480935.1 Prevotella sp. UBA7782
AAGTAAATCTGTTATAAGTCACCATACGGCTAGGTTGGCTTGTTGGGATATATATTATTCAAAAATGATATTAATTAGTTAATATAAATGGAATATACTTGCAAATCGTAATTTTATTTGCATAAAAACGCTCGTTTTGATATTTTATTCGTATCTTTGTGGTCGTTTAGACCAATAATGAAGGTAAGATGATATTAGACTTAGACATGATGAGACGTTTCTATGCGTCTTACGGACATCGCATAGAGGCAGCCAGGGCGTGTTTGAAGCACCCTCTGACGCTTGCAGAGAAGATTCTTTACGCGCATCTGTATGACGTGCAGGACCTGAAATATTATAAAAGAGGTGAGGAGTATGCCAATTTCAGTCCCGACCGTGTGGCCATGCAAGACGCTACGGCACAGATGGCACTGCTGCAGTTTATGAATGCGGGGCAGGAGAGTGTGGCCGTTCCGGCGTCAGTGCATTGCGACCATCTCATCAGAGCCGACGTTGGCGCGGGGCAAGATCTGCCTGCTGCCAAGGCGCAGAATAAGGAAGTATATGACTTTTTGCACTCTGTTGCAGCTAAATATAACATCGGCTTCTGGGCACCCGGGGCTGGCATCATACATCAGGTTATACTGGAGAACTATGCTTTTCCGGGTGGCATGATGGTGGGAACAGACTCTCACACGCCCAATGCGGGTGGTCTGACTATGGTGGCCGTGGGCGTTGGCGGTGCCGACGCGGTGGATGTGCTTATACATCAGCCGTGGGAACTGAGGATGCCACGCCTCATCGGCGTGAAGCTGACGGGCAAATTGTCGGGCTGGGCTGCACCTAAGGACGTAATACTGAAGCTGTTGGGGCTGCTCACTGTGAAGGGTGGAACCAATGCCATAGTGGAATACTTTGGCGAGGGCGTGTCATCTCTTTCTGCTACAGGTCGTGCCACGGTGTGCAACATGGGCGCTGAGCTGGGAGCAACATGCTCTGTCTTTCCTTATGATGAGGCTACACGGCAGTATCTTTGTCAAACGGGCAGAAGCGTAGTGGCCGACATGGCAGATGCTGTGGCGGCTGACCTGCGTGCTGACGATGACGTAGTGGCCGAGCCGAAGAAATATTATGACCAAGTGATAGAGATAAACCTATCTGACATAGAGCCTAGTTTGAACGGACCGTTCACGCCGGATGCTTATACGCCCATCAGCAAGATGGGGCAGAAGATGCGCGAGTGCGACTATCCGCAGCAGGTGGAAGTGGCGCTGGTGGGCTCATGTACCAACTCGTCGTATGAGGATTTGTCGAGGGCGGCATCAGTAGCCCGCCAGGCCAGTAAGTTGCATCTGCCCGTGAAGGCGCAGCTCATCATCAACCCAGGTTCTGAACAAATCAGGCTGACTGCCGAGCGTGACGGCATCCTGAACGACCTAAGGGCGATAGGAGCCGTGATTATGGCCAACGCATGTGGGCCTTGTATAGGACAATGGAAACGGCATACTGATGACGCTGAAAAGCGCAACTCTATTGTGACATCGTTTAATAGAAACTTCAGAAGGCGAGCCGATGGCAACCCAAACACCTATGCTTTTATAGCATCGCCGGAGATGACGGTGGCCATGGCATTGGGTGGCAGGCTCGATTTCAACCCGTTGACCGACAGCCTGATCACTTCTGACGGAAAAGAAGTGATGCTGGAGGCACCCACGGGAGAGGTATTCCCGCCCAAGGGCTTTGTTTCCGTGCAGAGCGAGGCTGGTAAAGGACCGGCTGAGTCTCCCGAAACGCCTTATAGCGCAAAGCCTCTCACAGCCGATGAACGACATGCCTTAAGCATCATGATAAGTGATAAGTCGGAGCGTTTGCAGAAGTTGGAGCCCTTCCCCGCATGGGATGGTAACGACTTCAGTCATCTGGCATTACTCATCAAGACGCAAGGCAAGTGTACAACAGACCATATATCGATGGCCGGTCCGTGGCTTAAGTTTCGCGGACATCTGCAAAACATATCAGACAACTTGCTCATGGGGGCTGTGAATGCCTTCAACGGTAAGGCCAACTCAGTGAAAGATAGTCTGGATGGGCAGTATAAGGCAGTGTCGGCTGCAGCCAAGCATTATAAGCAAGAGGGCATCGGGTCTATCGTTGTGGCTGAAGATAATTATGGCGAGGGCTCCAGTAGGGAACATGCAGCTATGGAACCACGCTTTCTGAACGTGAAGGTGGTGCTGGCCAAGAGCTTCGCGCGCATTCATGAAACCAATTTGAAGAAGCAGGGCATGCTTGCCCTGACGTTTATAAATGCAGCTGATTATGACAAGGTGAGGGAAGATGACACCATCAGCGTGAAGGGTGTAACGGCTCTGAAGCCCGGCAGTAAGCTCACCATAGAACTGCACCACGCCGACGGCACAGCAGAGAGCTTTGCGGCTAAGCATTCGTATAGCGACACACAAATAGCCTGGTTCCGTGCGGGGTCGGCATTAAATGATTATAAGGAGAGACAAAAATGAAGAAAATAACGATGCATGAGAACCGGCTCGTGGTGCCGGACGAACCAGTGATACCTTATATAGAAGGCGACGGAGTGGGGAAAGAAGTGAGCCCGGTGATGCGCTTTGTGGTAGACGCTGCTGTAGAAAAAGCTTTCAAAGGTAAGCGAAAGTTGCAATGGCAGGAGGTGTTGGCCGGAGGAAAGGCTTACGACAAGGTGGGCGAATGGTTGCCCCAGGCAACGATAGATGCTTTTAAAGACTGTCTGGTGGGCATTAAGGGTCCGCTCATGACTCCCGTTGGGGGTGGCATACGCAGCCTGAATGTGGCGTTGAGACAGACACTCGACTTGTATGTGTGCCAACGACCTGTGCGCTACTTCAAGGGCATCGTGTCGCCCGTTAAGCATCCTGAGAATGTGAACATGACAGTGTTCAGGGAGAACACTGAAGATATATACGCAGGAATAGAGTGGGAGGCCGGCAGTGCTGAGGCCAAACAGTTTTATGAGTTTCTGCATGACAAAATGCACGTCAGCAAGGTGCGGTTTCCTGAAACATCGGGATTCGGCGTCAAGCCGGTGTCGAAAGAGGGATCTGAGCGTCTCGTGCGAGCAGCCATAAAATATGCGCTGAGCAACAATCTGCGCACAGTGACCCTCGTACATAAAGGCAACATCATGAAGTTTACGGAAGGGGGCTTCAAAAAATGGGGCTATGAGTTGGCCCAAAGAGAGTATGCCAAGGAGCTGGAGAGTGGCAGACTGGTGATGAACGACTGTATATGCGATGCTTTCTTGCAAAATGCCTTGCTCAAGCCTAAGGACTATAGTGTGATAGCAACGATGAATCTCAACGGCGATTATATCAGCGATATGCTGGCGGCGCAGGTGGGTGGCATAGGCATAGCGCCCGGTGCAAACATCAACTATCAGAAAGGTCACGCCATCTTTGAGGCTACTCACGGCATAGCTCCCGACATAGCCGGCAAGAATATCGTTAATCCATGCTCCATCATCCTTTCGGCTGTGATGATGCTTCAGTATATAGGGTGGGGCGAGGCTGGCACTCTGATAGAGCAGGCCATGGAGAAGCTCTTTGCTGAAGGGATAGCCACGGCAGACTTGGCGCGCTTCATGCCAAACGGAAAGGCCTTAGGCACGAAGGAGTTTGGTG
>DLDC01000238.1:3677-6021 GCA_002480935.1 Prevotella sp. UBA7782
GCTTTGGCTGAGGCAATATAATCTTATATGCGCCACGAATAAGGGTAAGTGACATTTAAAATGGGATGACAGATGAAAAAAGAATATTTGATATATAAGCTTTCTGATGAGGTAAAAAACTCGTGCAAGATACCCTTGGAAGCCTTTAAGGAGTATGGCGTGAAGCGAGGACTGCGCAACGACGACGGTACAGGTGTGCTGGTTGGGCTCACCAATATAGGTAATGTGGTGGGTTACGAGCGCAATAAGGATGGAAAGTTGCAGCCCATACCGGGCAAACTGTTTTACAGGGGCTACGAGCTCAACGACCTGGTGGAGCCCATTCTGAAGGAAAAGCGGTTTGGCTTTGAGGAGATAGCCTATCTGTTGCTGTCCGGTCAGCTGCCGGATAGTGAGGAACTAGACTCCTTTAAGGAACTTCTCAACGATAATATGCCGCTAGACCATCGCACAGTGGTGCATATCATAGACCTGGAAGGGGCGAATATCATGAATATCCTGGCACGTTGTGTGCTTGAAATGTACACCTTTGATCCTAACCCCGACGACATATCGCGAGACAATCTGATGCGTCAGTCGATAGAGCTTATTGCCCGTTTCCCCACTATCATAGCTTATGCTTACAACATATATCAGCACAGTATGCAGGGAAGAAGCTTGAGCATACGTTATCCTAGAGAGGACTTGAGTCTGGCAGAAAACTTCCTTTATATGCTGGAAGGCAATGATTACACCAAGTTGGATGCTCGTATGCTTGACTTGTTGCTGATAGTACAGGCTGAGCATGGCGGTGGTAACAACTCTACTTTCACGGTGCGTGTAACCTCATCTACACGAACTGACACTTACTCTAGTATTGCGGCAGGCATCGGTTCGCTGAAAGGTCCACTGCATGGAGGCGCAAATATCAAGGTGATAAATATGTTCCATCATCTTAAAGAGCACATCAAAGACTGGAAAAATAAGGATGAGATTGACATCTTCTTGAACCGTATGCTGAACAAAGAGGCTTACGACCGTACGGGATTGATATACGGAATAGGCCATGCAGTGTATACTCTGAGCGACCCGCGTGCCGAGGAACTGAAGAAATTGGCAGGCGAACTGGCTCGCGAAAAGGGTAGGTTGGACGAGTATAACTTCTTGCGTCTCATAGAGCAAGAGGGTATCAAGTGCCTCATGGCACACAGAAAATCGAAAAAGCCGGTATGTGCAAACCTCGATTTCTATAGTGGTTTCATTTATGAGATGCTTGGATTGCCACAAGAGATATATACTCCTATCTTCGCAATGGCGCGAATAGTGGGTTGGACGGCACACCGTATTGAGGAGCTGAACTTCGAAGGCAGGCGCATCATTCGTCCCGCTTATAAGAATATCCTTGGGCAAAGAGAGTATAAACCCATTGCTGAGAGGTGAGAAAATAGACTGAACAGCATTCCGGAAGGGGTGCTTTCAGCCTTGATGTTCCAACTCTTCGCGATACTTTCTCTTCACTCTTTCTACTACCTCTTTCTCGGTGGGAGGACGATGGAGGTATGATCTGATGCAGGTGTATAGGGCGAAGAAAATGAGAAAGAATATGATTTGCACCACAAAACTTGCCAATTCCTTTAGATGGATGAAGCGTGTTACAAGCAAATCTCCAAGCACATAACATACTACTAATGCTACAGTATCATACCATCTGAATACAAAGGTGTTGTTCTTTAAAGCTTTGTACTCTTCGTCTTCAGCCAGTCGTAACTCTCCATAGAGCTTCCATTGCTTTTCAAATTGTTCGTCGGTCATTCTAATAGTTCTTTTTCACTGTCATCATTCTTAGCATGTAAGAGCGATGATGGGTAATGATTATGTTGCTTGAAAAAACTTTCAGAAAGAATAAATCCGGTCATGCTTCNNTGACCGGATTCATATATAATTGTTGCTTTACAGTGCAATAAATTCTACCATGTGAAAGCCTGGATTAAGCCTCAGCAGGAGCTTCTTCCTCTGCTTTTGCCTCTTCCTTAGGAGCTTCCTCTGTTGCAGCCTCCTCAGCTTTTTCAGCGGGAGCCTCTGCTTCAGCAGGCTTCTCTGCAGGTTTGTTCTCTGCAACAACAGTTACAACGAGCTTAACCTCAACACCTTTGAAGAAGTGAATGGTAGCTTCGCCTTCACCCACCTTGCGAATATCATGCATGGTGATTATCTTGCGATCTATGTCAATGCCCTTCTTCTGCAGGAAGTCAGCAACGCTTGCAGCATTCACTGAGCCGTAAGTAACGCCTGTAGCACTAACCTTTGCAGGAATAACAACCTCTATTCCGTCGAGTTGTGCGGCACGCTTCTCAGCTTCAGCCTT
>DLDC01000238.1:6049-6494 GCA_002480935.1 Prevotella sp. UBA7782
GCCTGCTGCTTCAAGTTCTCTGCCAACTGTTTCTTAGCAGATTCTGAAGCAATTACGCCCTTTCCTGTAGGGATAAGGTAGTTGCGGCCATAGCCATTCTTAACGTTTACAATCTCGTTCTTGTATCCAAGTCCGATGATGTCTTCTCTAAGTATGATTTCCATTGTGTTACCTTCTCCTTTAATTTACTTCATCAAATCAGTTACGTAAGGGAGCAGCGCAATTTGGCGAGCACGCTTAATAGCCTGTGCCACCCGGCGTTGATACTTCAGTGAAGTGCCAGTAATGCGACGAGGAAGAATCTTACCTTGCTCGTTGAGGAACTTCTTCAGGAACTCTGGATCCTTGTAGTCGATGTATTTAATGCCACTCTTCTTGAAACGGCAGTACTTCTTCTTGCGTGTGTCGATAGAAGGAGCGGTCAAATAACGGATTTCTGATTTCT
>DLDC01000174.1:0-212 GCA_002480935.1 Prevotella sp. UBA7782
TATGGCACCAACAAGGACAATGTCGAGGAGATGGCCAATGTGAGCAGCACCAACAAGGACGCCCAGGTCAGTGTTAGCGGACTTAACAATGACGCGGTGAAGTTCACCATCTCCGACTTGGCCGAAGGCTCGAAAGCGCTCATCACCTATAACCTCACGATGGAGCAACTCAACCCCTTTATCAACAGTCTCGACATCGTGTGCCACTCGAA
>DLDC01000174.1:242-4458 GCA_002480935.1 Prevotella sp. UBA7782
CAGCAGTTCACCAGCAACGACTTCCAGGTGGCCGGCGGAGAATTTCTATTCTACGTGCCCTCCGACTTCGTTGGCGATGGCAACAAGTGTAAGTTTACTTTCGAGAATCTTACAAGTAAGTATATGGACGACACTTACGGTAAGGGCACCACGGGCAATGCCCGCAACTTCCTGGTGAAGTCTGCCTACTACAACACCTATGGCGACGGCAAGCAATACACGGCATCGGGCAATGAGGAAGCAACCACCAAGGTGAGCACCGAGATGTGTGGCGACAAGCCTTTCACCTTTAACAACGCCGCTCAGTTGGAGGCATCCGGCGCAGCCGCTACGGCATCAACCCTCGAAGAGTATCCTTACTCCGAGGCTCTCTACACCTCGCAGGGCGGAACGTTCACCTCCGACATCGAACTGGCCATCAATCAGGAGAAGGAGTGCTACCTCTTCGCTGGCGATGAGACGCGCTATGACATCGCGCCTACAACAGGCATGGAGCACCGCTACTATGCTTACTACCTTATGGACATCAAGCTGCTGGTGAAAGACTATGACGCCCAGTGCCACCTGACAAAACTCTATAACAGCACATGCTATGACGGCGACCAGGAAAAGCCCATGTACGGCGGCGTGTTCAAGGCTTATGACAAGGAGACGGGAGCCGAGATACCCAGCCAGTCGGCTTACCTCACCGTCAATATGATGAAGCAGGCGCTCGTCAAAGCCCTTGAGGATAAAGGAGCAACCACCGACCAGGTGCTCTACCTCGACTACACCAATCTCTACTCTGTACTCGTGGAGAGCAAGGAGAACATGGCTGCCATGAAAAAGAAGCTCAACCCCAACTGCCTGATATTCTTCCCCGAACGCACCTTCTTCGATGAAGACAACTACGTGCAGAAGACGATGAGCGGAGGCTATATGGCCTGCAAGAACATTGTCATCACCGACAAGCAACCTTTCTATACACCTTATAAGATCACGGTGCCTGCCGAGAACTATGCTACCTACACGCGTAAGATAACTGTTCCGCTCAACGGCAAGGTGGCTCTGGCCACTATCGTGCTGCCCTTCTCGCTTGAGATGCAAGACGGTGTGCACACCAATGCTACTGAAGACGGCTGCAGCTTCTCCCTGCATAAGCTTAACTCAAGCAACTGCCTCGCTATTACTGACGACGAGGCGCACACGGCCATGAACTATCATGGCAAGGCAGTCTTCGACAAGATAGGCCTTCAGCACACCATACCCAACGCGCCTTATCTCGTAAAGGTGGAGAACGCGCCTGAAGACACGCAAGTGTCGTTCATCGCAACGCAATATGGTTCTGACGTATTGCCCACCAAGGGCGGCGACGGCGTGACCTACATGCCGATGAATGAGAGCGATTACACCTTCAAGGGCGAAACAGGCGAGGGAACAATAGGCTCGGCCAACTACTCGTTCGTAAACTATGGCTCCTACTCAGGCCGTAAGCTCGACAAGAACACGGGCTGGTTCTACTTCTCAGGAGGTATGTTCCTCAACTCAAAGAACCTGGCCGACATACACCATTTCGTATATGCATATCCCTTCCGTGCATACTTTGCCTACTCTTGCACCGACCAGAGCAAGCTGATGACAGCCATGGAAGTGTCGTTCGACGATAATACTGCCACCGGTATAAGCATCGTGGGCGAGGATGCCGGCAAGGGCGGTCTGACTATCACCTCAGGCAACAGCAGCCTCACACTGTATGCAGGCAGAGACGCAAGCGTTGTGGTGGCTTCGGCTACCGGCACGCTGGTGGGCAGATACTCCATGAAGCAGGGCGACCGCAAAACGCTCTCACTGCCGTCAGGACTCTATGTAGTGAATGGTAACAAAGTAGTGGTTAAGTAATAAAGAAAGGGACACAATTATGAAAAAGAAAAAAATATATATCCGTCCGGCCATTCAAATCATCCGTACTGCGGGTGAGAAGCATTTGATGGAAGGCTCGCATAACACCCATATCGACACAAAGCCAGACTACTTCACGCAAGAAGAAGAGGAGGATGACGGCTGGAATTATAAGAAATATAACATCTGGGAAGACCAATAGCATCTCTTTTTTCAACAAAACAGGTTTAGTTAAATTATCGGAACGGATTTCCCGTGATGGGAAGTCCGTTTTTTTAGGCTCTCGCCTCAGCCCGGTCTTCAGCTTTTTCTGGCCCAATGCTCACGCCCTCTTGCCTGTTCTGACAGCCGGTCCACATGATGCCGGGTCTGGCGCAGGCTGCAACAATGTGCGCGTAAGGCTTTGCTCTTTCACCTATTTATATTATCTTTGCAGGCGCATGAGTACTTGTAACATAATCGTAACATCTTTGACACAGCCGTAAAATATCCTTGTGGTAATTTTGCGGGCAGAAAGACAAACATGAAAATGGCAGAAGGAAATTACAGAATACTCGTTGTAGACGATGAGGAAGACTTATGTGAGATTTTAAAGTTCAATCTTGAGACAGAGGGCTACAAGGTGGTGACGGCCAACTCTGCTGAGGAGGCGCTCACGCTGGATGTTGGTTCGTTCGACCTCTTGCTGCTCGATGTGATGATGGGCGGCATGTCGGGATTTGCCATGGCACGCAAGCTGAAGGCCGACGACTCTACGGCCAACATCCCCATCATCTTTCTTACGGCGCGCGACACCGAGAACGACACGCTCACCGGCTTCAATCTGGGTGCCGACGACTATATCTCCAAGCCCTTCTCCATACGTGAAGTGCTTGTGAGGATAAGGGCTGTGCTGAGGCGTTCGGCCGAAGTACAGGGACAGAAGCCCCATGCCGTGATACGCTATCAGGGTTTGGAGCTCAACCTCAACAAGAAGACGGTGAGCATAGACGGCACCGACGTGCCCTTTACCAAGACCGAGTTTGAGTTGCTCAAACTGCTGCTTGAGGAGCGTGGCCGCGTCTTCAGCCGTCAGGAACTTATAGACAGAGTGTGGCCCAAGGACGTTTTGGTGCTCGACCGCACAGTAGATGTTAACATAACCAGGTTGCGTAAGAAGATAGGGCGGTTTGCCAAGTGTATTGTAACGCGCCTGGGCTTTGGATATTATTTCGATGCATAGACTGCCAATAGGTAAAAAACTGTATCTCAGTGTGATGGCTATATTCTTGATTTTCGCCGTCGCATTCATCGCATTCCAACAAAGGAGGGAGAAAGAATTCAAGATTGAGATGCTCAACCTCCAGTTGCAAGACTATAACAAAGCCGTGCACGAACTGCTCATGGCCGGCGCTCAGCCTTATGACAGTGTGCTGACCGGCTATCTGAAGCGCAATCCTAAACGCGACTTGCGTCTCACCTTGGTGACGACAAAGGGCATTGTGATATATGACAATAAGGAGAACAGTAGCAAGCTTGACAATCATGCCCGCCGTAAAGAGATAGCCATGGCTTTGAAAAACGGCTCGGGATATGTCATTGACCGGCGCAGTGCCACCATGAAAAAGCAGTTTTTCTATTCGGCCACCTACTTCCCCGATGACGGTCTGGTTATTCGCAGTGCGCTACCTTATAACAACAACCTCACCAAGTCGCTCTCTGCCGACCAGCATTACATCTGGTTCGCCCTCGTGGCCATTATCATTCTCACCTTGGTGCTCTACCGATTTACTAACCGGCTGGGCGAGAACATTCGCAAGTTGCGTGTCTTTGCCAGCCGGGCCGACCACGGTGAGAGCCTTGATACCGACGACCTGATGGGCTTTCCGGATGATGAGTTGGGAGAGATAGCCGAGAAAATCATCAAGATATACTGGAAACTGGAGAAGACAAAGAAGGAACAAGACGTACTGAAAAGACAGCTCACGCAAAACATAGCCCACGAGTTGAAGACACCCGTGGCCAGCATTCAGGGCTATCTGGAGACCATATTAGACAATCCTAATATAGATGAGAAGACGCAGAAGGTGTTCTTGCAGCGCTCCTTCGCGCAGAGTCAGCGGCTCACTTCACTGCTGCAAGACATCTCAACGCTCAACCGCATGGACGACGCACGCGACTATATGGACTTTGACGTGGTGGATATATCACGCATGGTGAGCAACATCACCCACGAAACGGCCTTGCAACTGCAAGAAAAAGGCATGACTTTCCGCGACAAGCTGCAGCCGGGCATACGCGTGCATGGCAACCAGTCGTTGCTCTACAGCGTGTTTCGCAACCTCACCGACAACGCCAT
>DLDC01000174.1:4503-13023 GCA_002480935.1 Prevotella sp. UBA7782
TTCACCTTCAGCGACAATGGCGTCGGTGTCTCGCCGGAGCATCTGCCACGGCTCTTTGAGCGCTTCTACAGAGTAGACAAGGGCCGTTCGCGCAAGATGGGCGGCACGGGCCTGGGCCTGGCCATCGTGAAGAACGCTGTGCAGTTGCATGGTGGCAGGATTAAGGTAGAGAACCGCCAGGAGGGTGGCTTGCGCTTTAGCTTCTCGCTGAAGAAGTAGGCCCCGGTGCCAACAGTTGCTGCCTTCATGGCCCGTCTGGGCCTTGTCGCCATGCCGCAGAAGCCCTTCGGGCACCCCAAATAGCCCAGCGCATGGCCCGGTAAGGGCCAGTCAGCAAAGACATTAGAGCTTTTCTGTTTTCAGATAGGTCTTTCGGTCATTTCAAAATGCCCCATTTTGCAAGCCGAAAGTGCCTATTTTGCCGTTCAATAATGCCTGTTTTGCAAAGTAAAAACGGCATTATGAAGAGACCATGACTATGCCTTTACAAGCGAAGATAGGTTTTACTATAAAATCTCACGATGAACTTTGAATTGTTTTCATGCGCTTCTTGTTTCATGCCCGAGTGTGTTCTTTTTTATCAAATAAAGCGTATTATTGCCCAAAAATCACAGAATTTATCAAAAACCAATATAATTATATCAAAAATTAAAGTTAAATATTCCTTTCTGTTCCTAAATTTGCAAAATTAAAAGTTAATCTATCTGCCTCATTTTAGTTTATCTATTCTAATACCAGGGGCCTAAAATGCTAATTTAAACGGTATGTATTATGAACCTTAAAACGAAAAGAATGATTTTGGCNNTTGGCATCGTCGTTGTGCTGCTCTTTTCTGATTGCTCATGCTCAGAAAACGCTCACAGGAACGGTGACAGATGCTAATGGTGAGCCTATGATAGGCGTCAGCCTGCAAGTTGACGGCACCAACATAGGCGGTGTGACCGATTTAGACGGTAAGTTCAGCATCACGAATATTCCTGAAAAGGGAACGCTGAAGGTGAGCTACGTGGGCTATAACGACCAACGCATACAGCTCACAGGCAAGCCCGTTATCAACATTGTCATGCAGGAGTCGCAAAACTCTCTCGACGAGCTTGTCGTAGTGGGTTACGGCGTTATCAAGAAGTCTGACCTCACAGGTTCAGTAGGTAGCGTGCACTCAGGCGACATTACAGAGAAAGGCTCTACCAGTTTGGCAGGTAGCTTGCAAGGCTCCGTGGCCGGCGTTAACATCACGCAGTCATCCAGCAGGGCCGGCGACAGCTTCACCATGCAGATACGTGGCAAGAGCTCTTTGCAGGGCGGACAACCTTTGTATGTTGTAGATGGTATTGTGTGTGACAACATCGATTTCCTCAACCCCATGGATATAGAGAAGGTAGACATTCTGAAGGATGCCTCGTCTACGGCCATCTATGGTTCGCGTGCCACCAATGGCGTACTCATGATAACCACCAAGAAGGGAGCGGCCATGGGTTCAGAAACCAAGGCTACCATTAGTTATGACGGCTATTATGGCTTCAAGTCTACGGCCAACATGCCCGATTTTATGTCCGGCCGCGACTGGATGAAGTGGCGTGTGATGAGGTACTACACCTCTAAGCTGAACGCCGCAACGGGCGAAACAGCCTGGACGCTCACCGATGCCAACTATAAGCTGGCATGGTGTAACTACAGTCCGCGTTGGCAGGATAACTTTAAGAACAACACGTTTACTGACTGGCCCGAACTGGTTACACGCAACGGAACGGAGCAAAACCATTTTGTGAACATTACAGGAAGCTCAAAGAACCTGAACTACAGAGTTGCCTTGGGCTACCAGAACGAGAAGGGCGTCTTCTATGACGACTATGAGCGTTGGAACATGAAGGCCAGCCTGGACCATCAAATCAACAAGCACTGGCGTACGGGAGCATCTATCAACCTGGCCACATCGTCTAAGAGCAGCGGCAGTTATAATGCCATTGTCAACGGTTTCCGCATGTCGCCCCAAATGGATGCCTTCTATTGGGACGGTGAGAAGGCCGGCCAGCCCATCACGCAGCCGGGCAAGGATACTGCCATATATCCCAACGGCGGCGGCCCGACCTCTACGCTGAACCCCATCGTAGACCGTGAGAACTCAAAGGACCGCACGCGCAGCTATGACGCTCTGGGCAACATCTACTTGCAATACTCGCCCATCGAGGAGTTGATATTCAAGACCACGCTGTCGCCTATGTATAACAAGAAGCACCGCGGACAGTCGTATGGCGCCTTGTCGCAGGCCCGCTTCAACAAAACCAATGAGGCTATCAAGGCCAATGACGAGATATTCTCATATACATGGGACACGCAGGCCAACTTCATCAAGCGTTGGGGCGACCACTCGCTCAACGCCCTGGCCCTCTTCAGTGCCTATCAGCAGCGCACGGAAGGTGACGGCATCGACGTGACGGATATGCCATTCGACGTAGACTGGTATAACATCGGGTCGGCCTCTACCGTGGAGAATAAGTCGAGCTATTATGAAAAAATCACCATGCTGTCGTGGGTACTGAGAGCCAACTACGACTATCTGGGCAGGTACTATCTCACCGTATCGTCTCGTTGGGATGGCAGTTCGAAGTTCCAGAAAGACAACCGCTGGGGCATGTTCCCCTCTGCTGCCTTTGCATGGCGCATCTCTGAGGAGCCGTGGATGAAGAATACGCACAAGTGGCTGAGCAACTTGAAGCTGCGTCTGAGCTATGGCGTAACAGGTAACAACGGCATGGTAGGTCCTTATCAGACCCAGTTGCTGGCCAACCAAAAGTATTATTACAACTTCGGAAACACCATTGCCAACGGCTATGGCTATGAGCTGGCCAACACAGACCTTACTTGGGAAAAGACCAATGAGTTTGACGTGGGTTTGGACTTCGGCTTCCTCAACAGCCGCATCAACGGTTCGGTAGACTTCTATTCACGTACATCTAAGGACCTGCTCATGGAGATGGAGACTCCGTTGGAGATGGGCTCGGCCACAGGTGCTATATGGGGCAACGTGGGTAAGGTGAGAAACACCGGTGTCGAGGTGCAACTCAACACTGTGAACGTTAAGAACAAGGACTGGATGTGGACCACCAACTTTACGTTTGCGCACAACCACAACGAGATATTGGAGCTCAACGGCGGCAAGCAAGACCTTACCGGTAACGGCTGGTTCATAGGTCAGCCTATCGATGTGGTGTATGGCTACGTGCCCAACGGCATCTGCACGGCCGAGATGGCCAAGGCCTATGCCGCTGACGCCTCTAAGAAGACCAAGTTTTATGAGGGCGAGTATATGGTGAAGGATATGAACAACGATGGAGTTATCGACCCCACCGACCGCCGCGTGCAAGGTCACAACGACCCCACATGGACCGGAAGCCTGAACTCAGAGCTCAAGTGGAAGTACATAGACTTCTCGTTCAACATCTACACCAGTCAGGGCAGCCGCGTCTACAGTCCCTTCATGGCAGAGTTTACAGACTATAGCCAGCGAGGCATGCAGCGTCTGAAGATGGACTTCTACACCCCGGCCGGCGTGCAGCTGCTGGGCGACGACGGTGAGCTATACACCACCACGGAGGCTCACTATGGCAATTATCCTTTCCCAACCAATGGCGGAAACAACAAGGGTGCAGGTCAGTTCTGGGTTTCTGGCAAGACCGGCACACAGTATTTTGTTAACAACTCGTTCACCAAGATAAAGAACATCACCCTTGGTTTCACCTTCCCCAAGCAGTGGATTAGTCCGATAGGGCTCTCTTACCTGCGCTTCTACGTGAATGTGGTCAACCCCTTCGTCATCACAGGCTACAAGGGCTTCGATCCTGAATGGGCAGGCTCAGCCATCAACGACGGCACAGGCGGCCCTGCATCAAGGAGCTTCCAGATTGGACTTAATGTGAAATTCTAAACTATCAAGCACTATGAAAATCAAATATATTCTGGCAATAACCCTTGCAGCAGCTCTTTCGACAGGCTGCTCAGACTATCTCGACCAGGACAACCGGTCGAACGTAGGAGCGGTTGACTTCTACCAAACGCAGAAAGGCTTTGAGAGTCTCACCAACAGTATGTACTCTTCATTGCGCTCTCTGTACAACATCTCACCTCTGACGCTTACTGCCGGCACCGACCTCTACGGTGACGGAAAGACGTCGGGCGTGGCTATGAACTATTATCAGCAAACAGCTACAGAGGGAAATATCCTCACGTTTTATACCAACTTCTATAAGTCTATACAGCTGGCCAACAGCGTCATCACCATTGGAAAGACCACGGCGGAGTCTGGCGTAAGGCAGCAACACATAGATGAGGCTCGCTTTGTGCGCGCATGGAACTATTTCATGCTGGCGCAGCTGTTTGGCAAGGTGCCTCTCACAGAGGATATGTATGCTACGGCACAGATGAACTTTGAGCGCAACAGCCTCAAGGATGTTTACGATTTTATCATCTCAGAGCTAGAGTATCTGGCCAATAGCTCGAGCTTGCTCGATCGTTCGGCTTCCGGCCCCGGACGTGCCAATAAGCGTGCTGCGCGGCTTTTGCTGGCCAAGGTGTATCTCACCAGAGCTTATCTGGACGGTACGGGCTATGAGGCACAAGAAGAGAACATCGCTCAGGGTAGCGATTTCCAGAACGCAGCCAAGTATGCTGAGCTGGCTATAGCAGGCGAGACACCGTCTGTTTCTATAGAGAATGCGTTCGACGTGAACAACGAAGACAACGGCGAAATATTCTGGTCTGTGCAGTTCAGCTCTAATACGATGGAGTCGCCGAGCAATGACGGCAGCTATCAGCAGGCACAGTTTGGCTCTTATCTGGGTGGTTCGGAGATGCCCTTGACTAAGGCTATCGACGGCAACGAGTCGCCTTTCCTCAGACTCATCAAGATGTACACCAGAGGTGACGGACGTCTGGAGCAGACTTTCATGCTGGAACTTTATGGCACAAGCGTGCAAAAGGGCGGCATACAGTATTTTAACTACTACAAGAGCCCCACATCGCCCATCCTTGCCTACTATGCTCCGGCATGGGCTACTGATGCTGACATAGCAGCATGGAAGGCCGATGACCCCAATCATCAGAAAACAAATACCATCATCACCAAGTCGGTTGCTACCAAGGAAGAAGGTGGTATAGGCCCCTCTACGCAGGAAGGCGCAAGCTGGAGCGAGCGCAGAAGCATGGACGTGGGCGTGCCTTGCATCAAGAAGTTTGACGACTATACCGATGCCTCTATAGGCAACCGCTCTTCTTCTTGCAGCACTCACGATGTTGTGTTGGCCCGTCTGGGCGAGGCCTATCTCATTGCTGCCGAGGCCTACATGCAGATGGGCAACAAGGCAAAGGCCGCTGAGCTTATCAATACGCTGCGTAAGAGACCCGGAACCATTAAGGAGGGCTATCAGGCAGCTATGACAGTGACGGCTGATGACATGAACATCGACTTCTTGCTCGATGAGAGGGCACGTGAGATGGCCGGCGAATATGTGCGCTGGTTTGACCTGAAGCGCACCCATAAGCTGGTGGAATACGTAACAAAATATAATGAAGATGGTGTTACGGAAGACCAGATGAAGGGTGGTGACGGCAAGTACAAGATACTCAGACCTATACCACAGAGCGCACTCGATAAGAACCAGACTGCCAATGAGCAGAATCCGGGCTATTAAGCAGCAGTGACGGCTTATCAGTCCGTGGTAAGGTTTAACCGGAATAAGCAGATAAAAAAGCCTCCTATAGCTCTCTGAATGGGCTATAGGAGGCAATTGCTTTTGTCATTGTTGTTTCATCCTAACTTCGCCATTGCGTCACTCTAAAAGGCTATAGGAAATCTAATACAATTTGGAAACATAAGCGGTTTTGAAGTAGCTTGCTTAAGCCAATAGAAGATTGGCTGAGCTGAGATTTTGCTTTTTTTGCATACTTGCATTTAACTTTCATCCACTTGCGGCATCATAATTATAAAGAAACGAAAACAACTGTCATTTGGAAATTCTGATAGACGACAAAGATATAGTGGGGATGCTCCATTCAGAAGGTGGCAAGGAGCGTGGCTTCAGGCTCCTTACCGGCAAATACGGCAAGGCCTTGTATTGGCACATACGTCGTATCGTGGTGGGGCATGACGATGCAGAGGATGCTTTTCAGGAAACGTGCATTAAGATATTCAGCAACATTCAGCAGTTGCGCGATGCCTCGATGCTCAAGCCCTGGATATATCGCATAGCCACCAACGAGGCCATAAAGCTTTTGCGCAGGCATGTGCATCTATTTCAGAGTATAGACGACCTGGGTTATAAGCTGGCCGACAAGCTGGAGGAAGAAAAGCCGGTAGATGCCCAAAGGGCTGAAATGGTTTTTCAGCGGGCTCTGCTCACCCTGCCCACGCAGCAGCGCATAGCCTTCAACATGAGGTATTATGATGAAATGCCTTATGAGCAGATAGCCAAAGCTACGGGCAAGAATGTATCTACGCTCAAAACGAATTATCATTTGGCAGCAGAGAAAATTAAGAAATATATAAAGGAGAACGCATGATGAACAAGTCAGATAAAAGAATCGAAGGACAAAAGCCGCTCATGCCCCAGTTGGATAAACATGAAGGCGTGCAGCAGAAAGCTCCCAAAAGGGGGAAGGTGTTCAGTGAGACTGACAGCTATCTGATGGATTTGGTGTCACGATCTACTGATAATGCCATACTCACCGTGCGCAAACGGCAGGCTCGCCGGAGTTGGACTCTGCGCATTACAGGTGTTGCCGCAGGCATAGCAGCCATCTTTGTGCTGGTGTTCAGTATGATGCCGGGGCAGCTGAGCCATACCGACGAGGTGCCAAACACCGGCGTGGCTCAGGTGAGCAAGCCTGTAAAGCCCGTGACAGAATCAGTTGCGATGCCTCAGCAGACGGTAGAGGATGTTAAGAAACAGGCCCTGACTGCCTCGCGGAACGTGGTTGCCAACAAGCCTACGCACCATGCCGCCACAAGTGAGAAGGCATCGGCAAAGCACAAGAGTCCGATAGATGAGTTTCTGAACAATATATCAGATGAGGACGCTGAGGAACTTGCATACTACAGTACACCAGATATTCCGGAATATTAATTATATAATGTTCAATCTTAAAAACAGAAGATAATGAGAAAAGCAGTATTGTTGATACTCTTGTGCGCGACAACCTTAACGGTATCGGCACAGACAGATGGCTTCTTGGAGAAGCTTTATCAGGCCAAGCTGGCAGAGATGGTGTTGCAGCTGAACCTGTCTGACGAGCAGAAAGCTAAGTTTGAGCCTGTATACAGGGCTTATAATGAGGAGATGCACAAATCGTTTGGTATGCAGAGGAAAGGGCGCAAGCCCCAAACCGACAAGAAAGGACCGGACGATAAGGCGCAGAATGTCTACCGCCCCAAGCAGCCAAAGAATGTGAAGACTGTGGCAGCCAAGATGAAGGAAAGGCTGGAGCACCAAAAGGCAGCCATCGACGTGCGCATCAAGTATGTAGATGAGTTTGCCAAAGTGCTGGATGGCAATCAGCTGTCTAAGTTCTGGCAGGTAGAGAATCAGATGCAACATAAGTTTTTGCAACGCCGTGAGGGGCGCAAAGGCAAGCCGGGTAAACGCCCCGTGCCTGCTTCCCGTCAGCCAAAAGCCGTACAGGCTGAGTAAGAGGAAGGGTATTGGTATAACAAAAAAATAGACAAGCCTTGGTCACTAGCTGGCCAGGGCTTGTCGGCTTTACAGCCTCTTGGTTGATAAATAAAAAAAGGCATCACCCTAGGTGGGCAATGCCAGTTGTTATCCTTAACTTAAAGAGTCTAAAATCTTGGGAAGATTTTTTAGAGAGGGTATTCGTCGAAGGCGTAGAGCACAGTAGAGAGATACCTCTCACCGGTGTCAGGCAGCAGAGCTACCACACGTTTGCCCTTGTTCTCCGGACGTTTAGCTATCTGAGCTGCTGCAAAGGCGGCTGCACCGGACGAGATGCCTACGAGCAAACCTTCTTGTTGTGCCAGCTGGCGGCCTGTCAGAATGGCCTGGTCATTCTCTACTTCAAATATCTCGTCGATGACATTGGGGTCGTAAGTCTTTGGCACGAAGCCGGCTCCGATGCCCTGTATCTTGTGTGGGCCACTCTTTCCGCCGCTTAGCACAGGTGATGCGGCAGGCTCTACGGCCACTACCTTTACATTGGGATTTTTCTCTTTGAGCCGCTTGCCGATACCTGATATGGTGCCACCGGTACCTACGCCGGCTACGAAGATATCTACTTGGCCATCGGTGTCGCGCCAAATCTCTTCGCCGGTAGTCTCGTAATGCTTGCGGGGGTTGGCCGGATTCTCAAACTGTTGCAGGATGATGGAGCCTGGGATAGACTCATGCAGCTTCTTGGCAGCCTCTATTGCGCCTGGCATACCGTCCTTGCCGCTGGTGAGCTTCACAGTAGCGCCGTAAGCCTTTACCAGGTTTCTGCGCTCTATACTCATGGTTTCGGGCATAGTGAGGA
>DLDC01000233.1:0-3309 GCA_002480935.1 Prevotella sp. UBA7782
CTGGTCGTAGCGGAAATTGTCGATAACGATGAGGAAAACTTTCTCGCCCTGGTTGAGGTGAGGGAATATCTTGGTCTTGAAGACATCGGGACTCATGCAGGGGCGTTCCTCGTTCTGGCTGAGGGATGCGAGCTGCTGCATCCAGTCGAGATAGTTCTTGGAAACATACTTGGCAAAGCCTAAGTTGGCCTCTTCCTTCTGCATCTGCAGCATCTCGGTCATCGGGCTGTTCGTGCTGCTGAGCTCCAGTTCCCACTTCACGAGTCGACGGTAGATATCCATCCAGTCTTTCCAAGTGCGGCTGTCCATGATCTGCATTGCCAACTGCTGGTACTCTTGCTGGTAGCCGCTTTGGGTTACCTCGCTGACAATCTCGCGCTGATGGATGTTCTTCTTGAGCGACAGGAGAATCTGGTTGGGGTTGACGGGCTTGATGAGATAGTCGGCTATCTTCGACCCTATGGCCTGATCCATGATATTCTCTTCCTCGCTCTTGGTTACCATGACCACGGGCGTGGCAGGCTGAATTTCCTTAATGCGCTGCAATGTGTCTAGTCCTGACAGTCCGGGCATTTGCTCATCCAGCAAGATAAGGTCGAATGTTTGTTGTGAGCATTTGTCAATGGCATCCGTGCCATTGCTGACCGTCATGACATCATATCCTTTTTTCTGCAGGAAGATGATGTGAGCTTTCAGTAGCTCTATCTCATCATCCACCCAAAGTAATAATCCTTTGCTCATAATCTTTAAAATCCGTCTAAGTCATAATACTCATCATCAAGATTAAGGTCTTGATTTTGCTTATTGTTGTTGGTGGGTTGTTGCGTATTGTTGTCCGTTCCGAACCCATCATCAAAGTATATGCCGGTGTCATCCAGTGGCTTCTNNNNACTGCGGCTCCGGCTTTTTCTCAGCGGGCTTAGCCGCACTCTTGGTGGTAGGCATGGCCTTTGGCGTTGTCTGCTTTTTGTCAGTCTCCATAGTGACTGGCTTGGGTTGCTCTTTCTGTGTCTTGGTTGGTGTGGTGCCTAAGTCATATTGCTCGTCATTGCCCTGAGGTGAAGCTGGTTGAATGTGCTGTGCGGGTTGTTCCACCTTATAGGTGTCATCGTCCTCTTGCTCCAGCTGTTTGTCTTGCTGCTGCACATCGGGCAGTGTGAAGGTGTTGTCATTCTGCTCGGGCTCCTTCTGTGGCTCCGTCACCGGCACTGTGATGCTCTCTTCCGGCTGATTGCCCTGCTTGTTCTGCGGTTTCTCCGGTTCAATAGGAATGGTCATGCCGTCTTCCGGTTGTGCGTTGCCATTGTTGTTCTGCTCTTGCAGATCGTCCTCAGTAGGAGCCTTTGAGCGTATCTCCTCTTCCAGGTCACGTTCTCTGGGCGTTGTAACCTCAGCCGGTTCAGACAGCAGATAGCGTGAAGTTACCTTCAGCTGCGCAAAATGCTTGCTGTAGAAATCTTCATAATCTTTATAACTATACTGTGTGCCGATGAGCTGTAAGTTTTTGTCGCTGATGATGAAAGGCTTCACCTGCTTGTTCATCTGAGCCAGCAAGTTCTTGTTGCTGAACAACTGCCGCGCGTATTGATAGGCTTCGTCAAAGCTTCTGAATCCGCTGAGCTGCATCTGGTGATAGCCATCTACATCCACTATATTGATATCGAAGTTGCGCACCATGAAGTTAGTGAAATTGAAGCGAGCCATTTCAAACAATAGCTTGTTCTCGTTCAGCGAGTCAGGGTTATACATGAGCAGCACCTTAAAGTCGGCAAGTCTGTCGGGTGAGAACTTCTGTGCATGTATAGAGTCGCTGTCGTTGAGCACGTTAGATCGCCTTGTCCATATACTTTCAATGTCAAACTTCCCACCGTGCAGCTTCCTTCCTGCCTGTACGCCGTTCACTATCATACCGGCCAGCTCACTGATGCGGCTCTGTGGATATTTCTCAACCACCTCTTTCATGTCTTTCACGCATCTTGTGGCATCGCCGTCATTCAGCTTGGCCAGTCCGCCTATAAAGAGGAACTTATCGCGGTTGGCACCCAAAGGAAATCTCTGGGCTGATATCTGCGTGTTGCTTTGCACCTCGGCAAATCTGTCTTTCTTGAAGGCGTCGTAGGTTGCGGCATAGAGCGAGTCTTCTATCTGAGCCCCAAACTTACTGTTTTCTATGAAATAAGGATCTGACAGCAGAATAGTCCACTGGCTTTTGGGATAGTCGTGCTTCAGCTTATCTACGTAAGATTGCGCCACATCGCTTTGTCCCAGTCGTGAGTAGAGCAGGTAGAGATGATAGTAAACCTCGTCCATGTGCTCGTAATCAGCATAGTTGTCGGTCAGCCTTCTGAGATATTTTTCTGAGAGAGGCAGGTTGTCGAGCTCGTCTTTGAAGATTACTCCGGCATGGTGCAGCCCGTCTTCCAGAATCTTGTTGCTGGCCTCCACCTGTTCCGGGGTGAATGGTATCTGCGCAAGATAATATTCTCGTTTGTGCGGATCGTTCTGCGCGCTGTCTTTTATCTGGTCTATCGAGTCTTGCTTCTGCTCGGCCAGGGCGATAGAGTCGCGCTGTGCATCGGTGAGCTCGTTGGTGTTACCCATCGCCAGGTTGCTCACCACGGTCTGGTTGGCGCGCTGCCAGTTATCCACATTCTGACGTTTGCCCCATAGTTGTTGGAATGTAGCCTTGCCTTGGCTCACCGCCATGGGGTTATAGAAGTACCATGTGGCATTCTTCTGTTGGTCGGCCGTATTGTTTCTGCCGTTGTTGGTCAGATTGTTGTTTGAGCCAATGGCCCCGTTCTGGTTTTGTTGCTGTTGGGCATCGGCCTCAGCCTGTTTCTTTCGCTCTTCCTTTTCTTTCTTTTTCAAGGCATCAATCACCCTGTCTATGGCCTCATTGCGTTCTTTCTCTGGCATCTTGGCCAGAGCCTGCAATGAGTCTTGCAGGTGCACGGCATCTGTATAAGGCACCAGCTCGTCCAGTACCTTCGAGCGTTCGGAAAGCTGCTCATAGTCTTTTCTGTCTTTGTCGAGCAGTCCAATGGCCTCACCATAGCATCGCCGTGCGTCACTATATTTCTCTTGAGCCCAATACAGGTCGCCCAGATGCAACAGCAGTACGCCTTTTTCTATGCCGCTGCGGGTAGCCTTGGCATTGCCCTGCTCATATGCTTTGATGGCATGCAGGGTGTCTTTTTGGCTTAAGTAGATGTTGCCTATGGCATAATATACTTGGTCAAGATAATCCTTGTTATTGTCAGAGGCTGCCATGCGTCGCAATTTTGCAATCATCTGTTTGGCTTTCCC
>DLDC01000233.1:3316-7720 GCA_002480935.1 Prevotella sp. UBA7782
ATCACCTCGGTTTGTGAGATGCGGGCATTAAATTCCAGTTCGTAGGGCGGGTTCTGCCTTATCACATGCTTGAAGGCCTGATAGGCCCCTTGCTTATTGCCTACGGCAGCATACAGTTGCCCCAGCAAGTACCACTCACGTGCTTTCTGCTTACGGCGCATTTCATGCTTTATCACCTTCTTCATATAAGGTATGGCTTGTTCAAACTGCCCCGTATGTACATAGTAGTCGGCGTAAGTGTAATCCCATTCCTTTACGGCACGCCAGTCCAGCGAGTCGCGCTTCATGTTTCTGATTACGTCTTCAGCGTCATATATCCAGCCTTCTTCCACATAGCATTTGGCCAGCCATGCACGTGCCTTGCCATATATGGCGGGTTGTGTGCGAAACAATCGGCTCATGTAAGCGAAGGTTGAGGCAGCCTCATCAAACTGTCCTTCAAAAAATTGCGACCTGCCCATGAGCATCCAAGCCTTCCAAATGAAGGGGTTATACTCTCTGCGTGAGAGCCATTCTATGTCGCGCTCGGTCTTCTTGCGGTTCTTCGTCCACTCCGGCCTACGCTTGATGCTGTGCCTTGCTATGGCCTTCTCGGCTTTCTGTATAGCCTTGTCGAAGTTGGCTTTGCCCAGTTCCTTGCTACTTTTGTTGCTCACGGTGTAGAGCGGAATCATCTCGGTATAGTTGTCTTTGTTTCCGCTCTCTTTTTCTAATGACCCGTCTATGTATGCCAGCGTACCATTATAATAGGTGTTGTAACGTGCATTAAAGGCATGCCACCAGCGCGACCGCGCCGTGTTTTTTTGCGTGGAGCAACTGGCAATGATTATCGTGACGGTCACCAAAGCCAGTGAGATGAGAGTTGTTTTGAAACGTGACATTATTTATAATAACTCATTTTCCCGCTTTCTATTGCATTTTACGTGCTTTTCACGTCAATTATCTTGTATCATGCTTATTAGCTCGTCCTTCACTTGGTTGGGCACTTCTATACCTCTTAGCCTCAGGCTGTGCCACCATGCGCGGGCCTCTTGCGGTCTGAGGGTCGTCATCACCTCGCTGAATTGTTCGGCCTGCTCGTCGGTATAGGCATCGGCTTCGGTTCCTCTAAAGGCGTCCAGCTCCTCGTCGTCGAAGTACTCTATCTTCTTGAGTGAGGCACGCATCATGTTTATCTGCTCGCATGAGGCATCTTCACCCGAGCAGGTAGAGCAGTCGGCAGAGCCCGTGCCCTTTGTCTCGTTGCCGTTGGCCGTCGTTGCGGGCGCATCGTCGCCGTTGCCGGTGAGTTTGGTTGCCAGAGCTGCTACCACACCCAGCAGGATGAGGGCAGCCAGTGCTATGATGTAAATTTCCATGTCAGTGAGTGTTAAGACCGTGAGGTGATGCTGAAGCCCGCCTTTCTCAGGTCGTCCCAGAAGTGCGGATAAGACTTGCTCACCACCTCAGGGTGGTTGATGGTTATGCTACCTAACTTGGCTGCCATGGGTGCGAAGCTCATTGCCATGCGATGATCGTCGTAAGTGTCAATCACGGCATGGGGTAGGGCTGCGCATCTCTCCCCGTTCCAGCGCAGCTCGTCATCGTCGATAATCTCTATCACGTAGCCCAGTTTCAGCAGTTCGGCCCTCAGTGCCTCCAGTCTGTCGGTTTCCTTGATGCGCAAGCTATGCAGTCCTGTAAAGCTGAAGTGTATGCCTAAAGCCGCGCAGGCCACCGTCATGGTTTGTGCCAAATCCGGCTGATTGACAAAGTCGTAGCTCATGCGTTGTAAACTTCGTTGATGCAATGTGATGACGGGAATGTGCTCGTTGCCCTTTTCGTCCTTCTGAAAAACCGTCTTCACTCCCAACATGGAGAAGAGATAGCGTACGGCAGAGTCGCCCTGGCGTGAGCTGTCATACAGTCCGGGAAGGGCTATTCGTGATTGTGTGTCGCCCAACAGGGCCAGAATCTCATACCAGTAGGAGGCTGCGCTCCAATCGCTCTCAACTTCATATTCTCTTTTTTCAATGGTTTGGTGAGCAACGCTGATGGTGTCTACGTCGGTCCAGTCCACCTCTATTCCAAATTCATGCATCACATGCAGTGTCAAGTCGATGTAGGGCCGCGACACGATGTCGCCGGAAAGCTTGAGCACCAAACCATTCTGCAGTGCCGGACCTATCAACAGCAAAGCCGATATATATTGTGAACTCACGTTGCCGGGTATTTCCAGCAGTCCGCCTTCTAGCTTCTTGCCTCGGATTGAGAGAGGCGGAAAGCCTTCCTCACCTTTATATTCTATGTCAGCGCCTAGCTGCCGCAATGCGTCTACCAGCGGTTTGATGGGCCTGTGCCTCATGCGCTCGGTGCCTGTGATGGTATGTTCCCCCTCCGTAACGCTCAGATAAGCCGTCATGAAGCGCATGGCTGTTCCTGCCGCATGAATATCTATTACTTGCGGCATGTCTTTGAGCGCTCTGAGCAGCACCATGGTGTCATCGCAATCAGACAGTCGATGAATGGCTTTATTGCTGCCGGCCAGCGCACAAAGCACCAAGGCCCGGTTGCTGATGCTCTTAGATGATGGTAAGCCAATGCTGCATTCAATATGCTTCGGAGCTTGTATGATGTATTGCATTTTTACTGTAGTGAAGTTGTTTTGCAGATACAAAAATACGAAAATATACCGTTAGAACAAAAAAAAGTAAGTCAAAAGTTTGCTACTATCAATATTTCTGTGTACTTTTGCACTCGCAATTCGGGATTTGGCGCAGTTGGTAGCGCACACGTCTGGGGGGCGCGAGGTCGCTGGTTCGAGTCCAGTAATCCCGACATAAAGCAGAATAAGCGGTTGATAATCAACCGCTTTTTTCGTATCCGTATGTTTATGGCATCATGTTAGCCATGCTTTTCCTTATCGGTGCGGAGGGTGTCGTTGCGCTTCTCCATCCTTATTGTCGTGGCCTTTGCCCGCCCATTGTTGAGGAAAATACGTGTGTTGAAGGTCATTATCCCGCCTGCCATGAGCGATAAATGCCATTCTCACTCCCTGCTTGATATAAGAGGCCCAACGCAATAAAACCGCGCTCAACTTGTAGGGACGTTCCGTAGAGCGAACATAAGCGAAGACAATCCATCAACAACCGAAGAACAGATTTTAACATTTACCCCCCAATGACCGACGAGCACCTTTTTACGTTGCGATAATGCCTATTTCGCACTGCAATATAGGCACTTTGAGCTTGCGATATAGGCACTTTCAGATCGAGATGGGAAATATTGTGTGGGGAAGCAACCGGGGCTTGATATTCCCGGTTGAAAATCTGAAAGAGGGTAAGCTGTCTGAATAAGCTCCTTCGACGCCTCTTGTGCTAGGCCTCACCATGTACGCCGAACCAAACCAATTGGCCCGTCGTGAGGTCGATGACAGCGTCGGCATAGTTTCTTCCGCCATCATTCACCATGTAGGGTTGTCGCATCAAGTCGTAATACCATGCATTGGGACGGCCGGAAAAATGATCTACAGAGTGCATCATGACTATCCTCACCATGAGATGGCCTTCTCTCCGCTCGCCATAATATTGACGTATGTATTCATTGAAGGGAAGTGGCTTGGGCCGAAACGGGTCGTTCGTCTTATCTCTGGCTATTGTCTCAAAGTGCTTTTTCAGTATAGCTTTGGCCCGTAGCATGTTTTTTTTGCTCAGCGCAACAAGCGAATCGCGTGGGTCGGAAGTCTTGACGATCACATCGCTTGAGTCTTCCGGTATCTCAGATGCCCCTTTGGACTTGTGATACAACATCATAGCGTCAGTATCCTTACGAAAAATCACACCTTTGGAGAACAGCTTCTTGCCTTCAAGAATCAGGCTGTCGCCCCCAAGATATTTCATTCGCAGTGCCAATGCGTCATTGTTCCAGTCGTATAGCAAGAGCGTATCTCCATGAATGGCATAGCGTTTATAACTATAGACAGTATCGCCCAACATGGGATCTATACATATATAATTACTGTCGGCTAGATCTATACTGGCTATGTTATACTCATTGCATGGCTCTTTACCGGTATAGTTCCATGTCCCTAGTATGTCGGCCGGTCTGATAGTTTTCTTACTCTTACATGCCAATAGCGCAAGAGTGAGCATCAAAAGAGGCAGAACGTAATATCCGATGTGTTTCATAAGAGTGCATGATTGGGTTTTCAGATGCAAATATACGATATAACTTTGAATGATGCAATAGCTATAGCCCTATTTCATCTCATTCAGGAAAGAAGACAAGAAATAGTGTGACAGACAACCTATAGTTATTCTTCGAGATGTCGGCGTGCCGTGCCAGGGTCTCTTATGAATGTAGATAAAGACTTGTGCGTTCATTCTAAGTGTCATAAACATAGAGGCTTACGACTTGTACGTAATG
>DLDC01000204.1:0-2282 GCA_002480935.1 Prevotella sp. UBA7782
CGCTTCTTCAGGTTTGGAAGGACGGATGTTACGACGCCTAAATATCTTTACAATATAAGAGGAATGCCACTAAGGCTCTGCGAACAGGGCCTTTTGACAAGCTGAAAATGCCCTTTTTGCATCGCGATAATGGCTATTTTGCAAGTCAAAAGCATGGGTTTTGCACGGTAAAAAGATGTGTTGCGCCAAGTTGTTGACTTTGAACGGGTTAGTTATAAAACGCTATTTGAAAGTTTGTTGTGTGGCTATAGTGAAATGATTTTACATTAGCAGACCCATGTTTCTGCCTTTTCCAGCCTTCAGCAAACTGTTTTTAGCGCAAAAGAAAGACCCTTCAGAAAGCGTCGCTCAGGGTGTCTGCCCCCGCTGAAGGGACAGTTGAACCGCTCGCAATACTCTTTCTGAAGGGTCGGAAAAATCTTTTGTGTGGGGTAGGCAGGCTGATGTCCTGATGCTACTGTATGGTTACTTTAACCGGATTTTCTATTTCCTCGCGCCACTTCTTCAGATAGTTGAACCAGTTTTTCTGTGTTCCGAAGCCGAAAGTCTCGTTGAGTGAGGTGTAAGCAATCTTGTAGTGCAGCTCGCGGCCAGGCGTTTGCAGCACGTAGCCATAGTTGTCGTTGTTGACCGGCTCCTCACTTTGAATGTATTGCTTGGGAATATAGATGCCTAAACCAACGGTTTCTGGCTTGCATGTTTCGTGGTGGTTGGAGGGCCAGTCGGTGCCCCAGCAGCCTCGAATGCCCTTCTTGTCGGTGTATCCCTTAGAGCCTTTCACGTTGATGATGCCCGTACCGAAGTTCACACCCTTCATATTGCGGCTGAAAGTAACGTCTACGTCGCAGTAGCGTTGCCCTGCGTAGAGGGTGAAACGCTCGGTCATGTTCACTCTGGGGCGGCGTTCGTCAATCTTCAACCCTCTGTCTTCCACCTCCACGATGGTGCGGATGGGGCCTGCGCAGATGATGCGCTGCACTCTGTTGATGACGTCTGTGAGCATTTGCGGCGCGCCATTGCTCCACAGGCGCAGCGTGCCCAGGCCGTAGGTGTCGCCCACCCAAAGCACGTCATCGCCCAGTCCGGCTTCTTTCTGCTCCTTGCTGGGGTAGAACTGCGTGCGCTCCAGCTCCAGCCCTTTGTTGCGTTTGCCATAGAGATCTACTGTTTGCCGCTGATCAAAATAGATGCGCATGGCGAGCATCTCGTTCTCAAACATCACGCCGTGAGAGTGTATCATGTGGAAGGGATCGTAGCAATTCTGCTGTGCCGATACCTCGGTGACGTAATAGTTTTGCTTGTTGCTCTCCTTCACCTTAGGGTTTCTGAGCAGCAGCTGGGCAAAGGTGCCGGCCTCATATTTGCGCGGTTCGCCTGTGTTATAGGTGGTTATGGTGTATGTGCGGCTCTGCTTCTTATCCAGATTGGCCAAGAAACACAGCTCGTCATAGGCTCCGTTGCGGTCTAGGTCGTCTATCTGGCAGGGTATTTCCTTGCCATCGGCCATGACAATAGCCGATTGCACATCGTCGGCTTCGTTGAGTTTTATCACTACGGGCTGGCTAAGTCGCTCTTCGTTCAGAGGGTTCGAAACCGTTACGTTATAGGTCTTCTGCTGTGCCATCGCGCCTGTTGCCACGCAAGCCAATGCGAGCAGGCTCATCAACTTTATTTTCTTCATTTTTTGTTTTAGGTTATTTGTTTTCTGCAAAGTTACGNNAGTTGAAAGTTTAGGAAGTGGGGGCTCTGAATTTGCTGTATTGGACTTGAATATTTTCAACATTTTAAACTTACAAATGCTTAATCGTCTTTTAAATTAAACTTTTTTAGCTGAAAGTTTGGAAATAAAAGTTTTTTTTAGTACTTTTGCAATCAGTATTAAGCGTGTTTTTTTGCTTCATGAAGAAGATATATTTCATACTCATCATATTGCTCTCGTCTTGCGTAGCGTGCCAGTGGAAGCTCGCGCCGGAGGATGATAACCCCGACAAACCCCTGGTTGAGGTGCATCGCTACGACAGGTTGGAGTACAGATACCTTACTACAGGCGACTTCTCGGCCCTGCAAGACATGTGCACGGAGTATCCTGTTGAGACGCGAACACTGCTGGAAGACGTGCTCAAACTGGGCGATGCCACTGATCCGCAGATTAATAATAAGTTCTTAAGCTTCTATCAAGCCACCAAGTTACAGAGCATGATAGCCGACGTGGAGACCCAATATGCCAATATGGACGACATCAACCGTGAGCTAAACGCGGCTTTCACAAGGCTTAAGCGGTG
>DLDC01000204.1:2302-8567 GCA_002480935.1 Prevotella sp. UBA7782
GTGTACTCGCAGATAGCGGCCTTAGACCAGAGTGTCATCGTGGGAAATCAGGCCATAGGCATATCGCTCGACAAGTATCTGGGCGAGGATTATCCTCTCTATAAGGAGTTCTACTCGGATAAGCAGCGCAAGCAGATGAAGCGCGAATACATCGTTGCCGACTGCGTGTCGTTCTATTTGATGAGCTTGTACCAGCTTAACGACTTCGAGACACGGCCACAGCTGGAGCGTGACTTGCATGTGGGCAAGATACAATGGGTGACCAACCAGGCCATCAACAGCCGCATGTTTCAGAGCAAGTATGTGGATGCTGTAGACCGATATATGAAGAAGCACCCGCAGACTTCTTATGATGAACTGCTTGAGATGACCGACTTCAGCGCCCTGGAAAACGCCAACTAGGCTGCAGTAGCTACCTTTACGGCCGGCGAGATGCTGTGGACGGGAGCGTGGTGGGGGCGTTGATGAAAGGTTAAATATTACTAACCTGTGCGTTATGCTTGCTTAAAAACCTGTCAGAATGATATTTTTTTGCTATATTTGCACCGAATCGATTCAAAAACAAAATATATAAGCTTATGACAAAGCGTTTACTTCTTATGTTCGGCATGGCTGGTTTGCTGCTTGCTGTTCCCAATATGGCAAAGGCCAATGAGGCAGTTGAAATAGTGGAACAGGTGGAGCAGAGCATCAGCGTTGCTTTCTATAACGGCGTATTGCATGTTTCAGGTGCCAATGGCCAGACTCTTCAGATATATAATGTGACGGGCGTGAGAATCATGTCCTTTAGAGTTGAGGGCAATGACAAGCGTTATGAGCTTTCTCTGCCGAAGGGTTGCTACATCGTAAAGGTGGGCAGGGTGGTGAGAAAGATTTCCATCAACTAAGCTTTCGCATTGACATCTGGTATGCAACAAGACGACAGGCAGAGGCTTTTGCGGCAGCTGGCAAACCCTAAAGAGCGCGAAAATGCTTTTGCCTACATCGTTAAGTTGTATAAGGAACCTTTATATTGGAAAATCAGGTCGATGGTTTTGAGCCATGAGGATGCCAACGACTTGTTGCAAAACACTTTTCTTAAGGCTTGGAATGGGCTCGACAGCTTTCACGGAGAGGCCAAAGTGGAGACGTGGCTCTATCGTATTGCAGTGAATGAGACGCTAGACTTTCTGCGCAAACAGAAGTTGCGGAGCGGCTTGAGCAGTGAGATGAGCGACAGAGTGGCTGCTCAGCTCATGGCAGACCCCTACTTTGACGGCGACAAATCGCAGGCTTTGTTGCAAGAAGCTATATCCCGGCTGCCTGAGGTGCAGCGAACGGTTTTCACACTGCGCTATTATGACAATATGAAATATGCTGATATGAGTGCCTTGCTAGACACCAGTGAGGGTGCACTCAAGGCCAGCTATCACATAGCTGTGCGCAAAATAACCGATTATCTGAAGCTGAAGGCGTGAGCAGGGCAGTGTCAGACAGATGCTTATGGGCGCTCAGCATGTGTGGAAAGGCGCTTTAAGCTAACTTTATTAAAAAGTTATTAAAGATCCAACGGTTGCTTGCTTTTGTCCTTTTTATTATTTATCTTTGTCCCAATTAACTTTAATACTCAACAGATATGCTTAGCAAGAAAATGGAAGAGGCGCTCAATGCGCAGATCAATGCAGAGTTGTGGTCGGCTTACTTGTATTTGTCGATGGCTGCTTATGCCCATGGCAACGGTTATCCAGGCATAGGAAATTGGTTTCAAGTACAGTTTCAGGAGGAGCAGGACCATGCCAAGATTTTGTTCAACTACATTATTCAGCGCGACGGACATGTAACGCTGAAACCTATAGATGCCGTGCGTACCGACTGGGAGTCGCTGCTCTCGCTCTTTGAGGACACGCTGGCTCATGAGCAAAAGGTAACGGGACTTATCAATAACCTCTTTGCTCTGTCTACCGCCGAAAACGACTTCGCAACGCAAAGTATGCTGAAATGGTTTATTGATGAGCAGGTAGAGGAGGAGGAAACCGCCAAGAATATCATCGATAACCTCAAGATGATAAACAATAACGGCTACGGCATCTATATGTTAGATAAGGAACTGGGAGCACGCACTTATGTCCAGGCCGCTCCATTGGCCGGTAAAGCTTAGACCGGCGTGCCCCTTCGGCGCAGCACAAGGGCGCCTGTGAGGTGGCTTGTTGGTTATTCTTACGCTAAAATCGCCTTTCTCTTGCGGGAGAAAGGCGATTTTCTTTGGAGATTGAATGCTTTACGCTTAAAGCACATATCATTAGCTACTACAAACAAAAAGACTTTATAACTTCACCTTAATCTTCTTTCCGATGCTCTCATTGCTCATTCGGTCGAGGGCCGTAACTACGTAAACATACCGCTCTTTGCCACTGGTATAAGGCAACTTGAGCATAGGCAGCGAGGTGATGGCCACTATATTCTCTGCCTTATCGGTATTTATGGGCTCGCCTTCCCTGAACCTATAGACCACGAACTTCACTTGTTTGTCTTTCCAACTGGTGGCTTTTGAGGTGCCCCAATACATGAAATACCCATCGTGAGTCCATATACACTTGGGCTTAGAAACGGCCTGGGGCGCCTTGTTGTCTATGAATGGCATTCGGGGTTGCAGCATCTTATTGCGCCAAAAGTCGTTTCTGAGCACCGTTCCGTAGTTGCCTACATTGTCGGCTACGGCCTTGGCATACCATAACACAGTGCCTTTTACGTTGTGCATTTGCTGATGCAGCTCGTGCTTGGCAAGCATCTGGTTGTGTCCGGGGCGGTTTGCATCCTCGTATTTAACGGTTCGCTCAACGTCCTCGCCAATGTAGAGGGGGCGTGCGTTGGCATGTCTGTCCCACCAAACTATCAGCTCTTTATAGTCGGCAGCGGGGTGGCCAATCTGCCAATACAGCTGAGGCACGCAGTAATCTACCCATCCGTTGTTCACCCATTTAAGCACATCGGCATATAAGTCGTCATAGTTTTGAAGCCCGGATGTGTTAGATCCCACGCCGGGAGCATTCTTGGCGTTGCGGTATATGCCGAAAGGCGACACGCCAAACTTCACCCATGGCTTGATGTGATGAATGGTGTCAGACAGCTGGCGTATGAATAAGTTGACGTTGTCACGCCGCCAATCGCCTATATTTGCAAAGCCGTTGTTATATAATTTGAACTCTCTTTCGTCGTTGATGGATTGTCCCGGGGCGGGATAGGGATAGAAATAGTCGTCTATATGAAGCCCGTCTACGTCGTAATGCCTCACTATATCGCCTGCCACCTTACATATATATGCTCTGTTCTCGGGCAGTCCGGGGTTCAGAATGTATTGTCCGTCGTAGGTGAAGTAGCTTTCGGGCCTTCTCAGGGCGATGTGATTGGCTGCCAGCGATGTGGTTCCCTTGGTCTTGGCACGAAACGGATTGATCCATGCATGCAGCTCCATGCCCCTTTTGTGGCACTGTTCTATCATCCATTGCAGAGGATCCCAGTAAGGATCAGGGGCTTTTCCCTGCTGTCCGCTGAGGAATTTGCTCCATGGTTCGTACTTGCTTGGATAGAGCGCATCNNCGGCGCGCACCTGAAAGATGATGGCGTTGACGCCATCTCGTTGAAGTTCGTCGAGCTGGCCACTCAAAGTGCGTTGCATGGTGGCTCTGTCCATGCCCTGAAATTGTCCGTTCACGCATTGTATCCATGCTCCCCTGAACTCTCTTTTGGGCGCTTCTTGGTTCACGGCAACGTTGCCTGTAGAGCAGGACGCGGCGATGAGGATGGTCAAGGCCACCAGTATGTTACTGAAAAGATGTTTGTTTGTCTGTATCTTCATTATTTTTAAGCTAGCTTAATAAATAGGTTTAAATGGGCGTTGTAGGCCCTGTTGCGAGGTTGTTGTGGGGCTTTGCAGACGGAAAAGCGCACTTATCGTTGCGCTGCTTTCTTGAATGCGGCTCTGAAATATTGCCTTTCGGCCTCCAGAATGCTGTATAGTCTAGATGCTGAAACCACTTTCAGCATTCGCAGATGGTAGGATTGCTCGGTCTGCTTCATCTGTATGTTCAGCTTGTCTTGCTTATGCAGATAGCTCAGGCACTCGTTTTCGCTGCGTGGTCTTTGCCTCTGCAGAGCCTTGAGCTGGGTGTGCATGCCTCTGAGCTTGCTGTTCATCTCTTGGTAAATGGGGAAGAAGGCGTTGGCCTCTGACGGTGTGAGGCGTGCTTTCTTGGTGATATAACTCTGTAAACCTGCGTTGAATTTGGCTGGATTGAAGTGCTTCTGAGCTCCCATGTTGGCAGAAATGAGTAACAAAAGAGCTGTGAGCAGCGTGTAGAGTAAGGACTTCATGGGTATGTAATGTTATTAATGTTCACTTATGTAGGCATACATATCTTCTTTGTCTAGCATCATATAGTCGGCTGCAGAGTCAAGATTGTCCTCTTGTATGCTCGCATGGCTCACCTCACATGCTTGTTGGCTTTGGTCGGGATGGGTGTAACGCACCAGCCCGTAGCCTGCCCCCATCATCAGTAATGCTGTGATAGAAGCTGCAATAGCCAGTTGCCGCCTGCTCTTCCACCATGCTTGCGGCCTCTGCTTTTGCTGGCGCACCTTGCTCATGATGGTTTTGTCAAGTTCTTCAAAGTAACCCTCAGGCACCTTGAACGGCCTTTTCTGTCCGAACTGCCTGATGAGATTGTCTTCCTGTGTCATTACTTTATGTTTTTGTTTATTTGACGCATGTATGGTCTGAAGGTTTAAGCGATGCTCATATTTGTGTGCCAACAGCAGTTTATTCGGCCGTTTCGGCGGGCCGCCTTGCCTCATTCTACGCATAAAAAACAAGCCTCTTGCAGTGCAGAACACGCAAGAGGCTTATATATAATTAATGTGTTTGTCAGACCTTATTTGCCGTTAAGCAGCAAGTCTGTCTGCACAGCAACGGCCACTGTGGCGCCAACCATAGGGTTGTTGCCCATGCCCAGGTAGCCCATCATCTCTACGTGAGCGGGCACTGAAGACGAACCAGCGAACTGAGCGTCAGAGTGCATACGGCCCATCGTATCGGTCATGCCGTAAGAAGCAGGTCCAGCGGCCATGTTGTCGGGGTGCAATGTGCGGCCCGTACCGCCACCGCTGGCCACTGAGAAGTAAGGTTTGCCTGCTGCGAGGCGTTCCTTCTTGTAGGTGCCTGCAACGGGATGCTGGAAGCGGGTAGGGTTGGTTGAGTTACCGGTGATAGACACATCAACGTTCTCATGCCACAGAATGGCTACGCCCTCGCGCACATCGTCGGCACCATAGCACTTCACCTTCAGTCTCTGAGGGTTGTTGCCGTAAGGTATCTCCTCTACGATGTTCAGCTTGCCTGTATAGTAATCGAACTTTGTCTTCACATAAGTGAATCCGTTTACGCGGCTGATGATCTGCGCAGCGTCTTTGCCCAGGCCGTTAAGAATGACGCGCAAAGGCTTTTTGCGCACCTTGTTGGCCATCTCGGCAATCTTGATAGCGCCCTCAGCAGCAGCAAACGACTCGTGTCCTGCGAGGAAAGCGAAGCACTCTGTTTCCTCTCTCAGCAGGCGGGCAGCCAGGTTTCCGTGTCCCAGACCCACCTTGCGGTCGTCGGCTACAGAGCCGGGTATGCAGAAAGCTTGCAGACCTATGCCGATAGCCTCGGCAGCTTCAGCAGCTGTCTTCACGCCTTTCTTGATGGCGATGGCAGCACCTGCCACATACGCCCACTTAGCGTTTTCAAAGCAAATGCGCTGTGTGTCCTCGCAAATCTGATAAGGATCGATGCCCAGCTTGTCGCAAATTTCATTAGCCTCTTCAAGGTTCTTGATGCCATTGGCCTGGAGGGCAGCGTTCACCTGTGCCTCTCGGCGTTCCTGGCTTTCGTATACAACTTTTCTAATCATACTGTGGTTCCTCCTTATTCTTTACGTGGGTCGATAGATTTAACAATGCCCTGGTCGGCTGTTGTGCGGCCATAGCGTCCTGTAAACTTCTTAACTGCCTCGTTGGCATCCATGCCGTTCTTGATGGCTTCCATCATCTTGCCAAGATGAACATACTCATATCCGCACACCAAGTCGTCTTTATCGAGGAACATCTTTGTGATGTAGCCCTCTGTAAGTTCCAGGTAGCGTGTGCCCTTGGCCATTGTTCCGTAGAGCGTACCCGTCTGAGAGCGCAGGCCTTTGCCCAGGTCTTCCAGTCCGGCACCCACGGCCAGACCATTCTCAGAGAATGCGCTCTG
>DLDC01000204.1:8588-8822 GCA_002480935.1 Prevotella sp. UBA7782
CATAGCGGTGTTGATGGCATCGCAAACCAAGTCGGTGTTGAGTGCTTCCAGAATGGTCTTACCAGGCAGTATCTCAGATGCCATGGCTGCTGAGTGTGTCATACCGGTGCATCCGATGGTCTCGATGAGGCACTCTACGATAACACCGTCCTTGATGTTGAGTGACAGCTTGCAGGCTCCCTGCTGCGGAGCGCACCAACCCACACCGTGAGTATAGCCAGAAATGTCTTTGAT
>DLDC01000055.1:0-1954 GCA_002480935.1 Prevotella sp. UBA7782
GGCACAAGGCACGGCCACTACAAATGCTGATTATCGCAAAAGGATTGTGCGTTAAATTCTGAAGGTAACAGGCAGCACCATCCAGAAGCCATAGGGTTTACCATTGATGCGCGGAGCCTTCCAATCGCGTTGCAGACGCACTATGCGCGTGGCCTCAGCGCAGAAAAGGCGAGCCACCTCACGCTGCAATGCCTCTCTGTTATGCTCCAGTTGGTAGCGTAATTCGTCAGGCAACCTCTTGCCGGGCTGCATCTGTAAGTTCTTACATGTCACTTCGCCTATGCTGTCTATACGCCCAGAGGGATCGAGGTGGAAATTGACACGCACCTTAGCCGTCGCATTAAGTTCCATAGCCAGTTCAGGATACCTGATGTTATCAGCCAGAAAGCGGCCCAAGGCATTCTTTCCGCCCGTATATTCCGGGTCAGAGTAGTGCATACCCGCACCCCAGTTGACAACCACCTTGCTCAAGTCGAGCCCCTCAAGACATGCTTTGAGCTTATGTATATCCACCGTTGCGAGCAGCACACGGCGGTTGGCGTCGAGCACGTAATAGGTGGGTATCCAACTTACTCCGAACTGCTTAGACACCTCAGTGTCCTTCCATTTCTTCAGTTCCGAGAACCGTTGCCACCCTATGTCCTGCGCTTTGCAGAAGCTGTCAAGCCTGGCTTTGTCGGTGTCGAAGCTCACGCCGACAAACGAAATAGAGTCACCCTGATACTGTTTCACCAGTTTTTTCATTTCCGGCAGGTCGCGCCTGCAGTCTCCGCACCATGAAGCCCAGAAGTCGAGCACGGTGTAATGTCCCTTCGTGTTGGCCAAGGCATAATCCGATAACTCCGACACATTGAGCATAGGAGCCTCCGTGTCCACGGGCAGCAGGCTCTTGGCGTAAAGCGAATCTAAGTCAGCCGCCTCCGCATGAAGCGACAGGCACAGCATGACTATGCCTAAGATGTTTGTTACTTTCATTACGATTTAAATTTTATGTATGGTTAGAGTTTGGTCACAATAGTCAATCACCGCCGTGCGATGCGTGATAAATATCACCGTCTTGTCATGCCTGGTCAGGATGCTCTGCAGCAGTTTGCGTTCCGTTTCCGGGTCGAGGGCCGACGTAGCCTCATCAAAGAGCATGATGGAACGGTTGCGCAGCAAGGCGCGCGCGATGGCAATGCGCTGTGCCTGCCCCTCGCTGAGCCCCCCACCCTGCTCGGTGCAATAGGTGTCGAGGCCGTCGGGCAAGTCGAACACAAAGTCGGCGCAGCTCTGGTGCAATGCCTCGTGCATCTCCTCATCAGTAGCCGAGAGCCTGCCCAGTCGCAGATTGTCGCGTATGGTGCCGCTCATCAGGGTGTTGCCCTGCGGCACATACACAAAGTTGGCACGCATCAGGGGCGACAGCGTGTGCCTCTCTCCCAGCCTGTTATATATCTCTATAGAGCCCTGCTGGGGGTGCAGCAAGGCCAGCAGCAGGCGCACCAGAGTGGTTTTGCCCGCTCCCGTCTCGCCCAGAACGGCCGTGCACGAGCCCGGTGTGAAGTCGAACGACAGCTGTTCGATGACATTGCCGTCGGCCGCGTCATAGGCATAGCTCACGCTGTTGAGTCTCAGCCCGCACGGAGGCGGCAATAAGATGGGGTCGCCCTGCTCTTCCAGCGGATCCTCCTCAAGCTCCATGAGGCGCTCGGCAGCCGTAAACACGCTCACGAAGGCCGGCACCAGCTTGGTGAGCTGCCTTGCCGGGCTCTGTATCTTATTGACCAGCTGCAAGAAAGCGGTCATGCCGCCAAATGTAAGGGTGTGTCTTGACATGCGCAGGGCCGCCCAGGCAAAGGCCACGAGATAGCCCAAGGCGAAGCCAAAGTTGAGAACGAGGTTGGAGAACACCGAGAAGGCCGTGCGCCTCACCACCTTATGGCGCAGCTCGCGTTGCGTGTTCTCCAGCCTG
>DLDC01000055.1:1990-18994 GCA_002480935.1 Prevotella sp. UBA7782
GTCTTGATGAGCATACGGTGCTGTATAGTTTCCTGCAAGACGCTCTGCACCTTAGAGTCGGAGTCGCGCACCTGTCTGGTCAGCTTGCGCATCTGCCTGACATACACCTTGCTTACCAACACGAAGAGGGGTATCATAAACACGATGAGCAAGGCCAGCCGCCAATCCATGGAGCACAAGTAGCAGAAGGCACCCACAAAGAGAGCCAGCGTAGAGAGTGTTGAGGGAATGGTCTCGGTGAGGAAGGTAACCACGTTGCTCACGTCAAACTCCAGCCTGTTAAGCACGTCGCCGGAGTGCAGGCGCTCCCTTCCGTGCCACTCCGAGCGCAACATGCGGTCGAGCATACGCTGCTGCATACGGTTCTGAGCCTTGATGCCCAGCAGATTTCTTATCCACACAGCCGATATGTTGAGCGCAAAGTCGCACAGAATAAGGCCACCCATGAGTGCCACGGCCCAGAATATGCTGCCCGGCCGCACGTGTGACGCCACGTCGATGGCGTGCTGTACGGCCCACACAGAGGCCAGTGACACCACCACGTCGAGCAGGCCCACAGTGGCATTCAGCACAGCCTGCAGCCGGTTGCCGCGCCAGGCGCGCCACAACCATCTGAAGATTTCGGCCGTAGAATACTTGTTGTGCGGCACCTTCAGCAGGTTTTTCACTTGTGATAAATATCGCTTAGCCATAGCCTTAGTGGTTAGTCGCGTGTGTCAGCGCCCCACATCATCTTTTCTCTCAGCGTAGAGAAGTATCTCCGGCCCGTCTTTTTCAGCACCCTGACCACGTAGGGAGCCTTCTTGATGGTTATTCTCACGCCTTCGTGATGCTTCTCTGACCGGCCGTCTACGGCCACCAGGAAGTTGTGCGAGCGGCTTTTCACCTCCAGCGTAATCTCCGAGCTGTTGTCAATCACGATGGGGCGGATGCTCAAGCTGTGCGGAGCCACCGGCGAGAGGCACAGCACACCGGTCTGAGGCACGATGATGGGTCCGCCGTTGGAGAGCGAATAGGCCGTAGAACCCGTGGGGGTGCTCACGATGAGCCCGTCGGCCTGATAGGTAACCAGATATTCGCCATTGATGCTGGCGCGTATCGATATCATCGAAGCGTTGTCGCGCTTCAGTATGGCAATCTCATTCAGGGCATAGGGATAGCCCTCCAAAGGCTCGCCCTCTATGCTCAGGCCTATGCAGGTGCGGTCTTCCACGCAGAAGTCGCCCTCGTATATGGCCTCCAGAGCCTCCTCGGCCTCTGTGGGAAGGGTGTCGGCCAAGAAGCCCAACCGCCCCATGTTGATACCCAGAATGGGTGTCTGGCGTGCCCCGATGCGACTTGCCGCGCGCAGAAAAGTGCCGTCGCCGCCCAAGGCTATGACAAAGTCTACGTCCTGGGGCAGCGTGTCGAACACGCTCACCGCACCTTTCTCAAGCACGGAGGTGCTCACCAGGTAGTCATAAAACAGCCGCTCTACATACAGCTTGGCCTCGCGGGCCTTCAGAAACGCCAGCACACGCTGTATGGAACCGAGCCTTCCGGACTGATACTCGTTTCCGAAAAGTGCGAAACAAAGGGGTTTGTCTGCCATAAATACACGCTTTTTACATTCTTTATGCCTCATGCAACCGTCTTGAAGCAAAAAATGAGTATATTTGCAAGTGCATAAGACATGTGCAAATATACGATTTTTTATTGATAAACGCTACAAAAGGAGAAAGAATTATGGCTAAAGTATATGAATTTCTGGCCAATGGCTTTGAGGAGATAGAGGGTCTTGCGCCCGTAGACATACTGCGCCGCGGAGGCGTAGACATACAGACGGTGAGCATAACGGGCTCGCTCAGCGTGCGCACATCGCACGGCATAACCGTCATGGCCGACCATACCTTTGAGGAGATGGGCGACCTTAGCGATGCCGACATGCTCATGCTGCCCGGCGGTATGCCCGGCTCTACCAACCTCAACGAGCACGAGGGCGTGCGCAAGGCCATGCTCAGACAGTTTGAGAGTGGCCGCTACGTGGCCGCCATCTGCGCCGCTCCCATGGTGCTGGGGGGCATAGGCATTCTTCAGGGCAAGCGCGCTACATGCTCGCCGGGCTTTGAGAAGTATCTCAACGGGGCTACCTTCACGGCCGACCTCTACACCGTAGATGGCAATGTGATAACGGGTGAGGGGCCTGCGGCTACGCTGCCGTATGCCTACAAGATACTGTCTTTGCTCACAGATGAGGACACAGCACGGCAGCTGGAGCACAAAATGCAGTTTGCCCACCTCATGCAGAGCAGATAGAAATCGTCACCCCGCAATAACATCATCATGCCGCTGCCAGACGGGCATCATGCCCCCGAAATGCAAAAAGGCCCTTTCAGGCTTGCAAAAAGCACGTTTTTGGAAGCCAAAAACCATGCTTTCAGGACGCGAAAAGGGCACTTTTGCAACGGCATAANNATTCTGATTATCAACAAGATAAGAGATGACAGAAAAAACACACGATTACGTGGTCATCGTGGCCGGAGGAAAAGGACTGAGAATGGGCAGCGACACGCCCAAACAGTTTCTTTGTGTGGGCGGAAAGCCCATACTCATGCGCACCATAGAGCGCTTCGCGGCTTACTCTAAGGAGCTGCGCGTCATCCTGGTGCTGCCTGAGCACCAGACCGAATACTGGCACCAGCTGTGCCGCCAATATGCCTTCAGCCTGCCTTACACCCTTGTGGCCGGAGGCGAGACGCGCTTCCACTCGGTGAGAAACGGCCTGGCCGCCATACCCGACAATGCCGAGGGCGTGGTGGGCATACACGACGGCGTGCGCCCCTTTCCCTCGCTGGAGGTGATAAGGCGGTGCTATGAGGAGGCCCGGAGGCTGGGAGCGGTCATTCCCGTTACGCCCGTCGTAGAGACGCTGAGGCAAGTTTCTACAGGCAAAAACGTGCAACGGGGCGACTACAGGCTGGTGCAGACGCCCCAGACCTTCAGCATACAGCTGCTTAAGGCTGCCTACCGACAGCCTTACGACACGGCCTTCACCGACGATGCCAGCGTGGTGGAGGCGCTGGGAGGTACCGTGGCCATGACGGAGGGCAACCGCGAGAACATCAAGATAACCACACCTTTCGACCTGAAGGTGGCTGCCTGCCTGGCAGCGGAAGGTCAAGACACCAAGCAATAGGCAATGACAGACATACTGGACCAGGACATCATGTATCTTCAAGGCGTGGGGCCGAGGAAGAAGGAAATACTCAGCAAGGAGCTGGGCATTCACACCTTCCGCGACCTGCTCACCTATTACCCTTATAAATATGTAGACCGCAGCAAGATATATGCCATCAGCGAGCTAAGCGCCGACATGCCTTACGTGCAGATAAAAGGGCGCATACTGAGCTTCGAGGAGTTTGAGATGGGGCCACGCAAGAAGCGTGTGGTGGCACACTTCAGCGACGGGCGCAACGTGTGCGACCTGGTGTGGTTCAACGGCACCAAGTATGTGTACAGCCAGTATCAGGTGGGCAAGGAGTACATCTGCTTCGGCAAGCCCGGCATCTTTGGCGGAAGGTTTCAGTTCACACACCCCGAACTGGATGAAGCCAGCCAGGTGAGCCTGTCGGAAATGGGCATGCAGCCTTACTACATGACCACGGAAAAGATGAAGAAGAGCGGCATGACGTCGCGCACCATAGAGAAGATGCAAAAGACATTAGTGCTGCGCCTGCCCACAACGCTGCCCGAAACGCTGCCCGATTTCATCGTCAAACGCCTGCACCTCATCAGTTATAACGACGCCATACGCAAGATACACTATCCCAAGACGGCCGAGGACACGCAGCGGGCACGCCTCCGCCTGAAATTTGAGGAGCTGTTCTACGTGCAGCTCAACATCTTGCGCTATGCCAACGACCACCGCAAGAAGTATCGGGGCTACGTGTTCCGCCACGTGGGCAACGCCTTCAACACCTTTTACAGATACAACCTGCCCTTCGAACTCACGGGGGCGCAGAAGCGCGTGATGCATGAGATATGGCAAGACATGTGCTCCGGCCGGCAGATGAACCGTCTCTTGCAGGGCGACGTGGGCTCAGGCAAGACGCTGGTGGCCCTCATGGCCATGCTGCTGGCCATAGACAACGGTTATCAGGCGTGCATCATGGCTCCCACAGAGATACTGGCCGAGCAGCACTTGCAGACGCTGCGCGACTTCCTGGCCGACATGGACGTGAGGGTGGAGCTGCTCACCGGCATGGTGAAAGGCAAGCGGCGCGAGGACGTGCTCAGCCGCCTGGCCAGCGGTGACGTGCAGATATTGGTGGGCACACATGCCGTGATAGAAGACAATGTGGTGTTCAACCGCCTGGGACTGGCCGTCATCGATGAGCAGCACCGCTTTGGCGTGGCGCAGCGGGCCAAGCTGTGGGGCAAGAGCGACAACCCACCCCACGTGCTGGTGATGACGGCTACGCCCATTCCGCGCACCCTGGCCATGACCATATACGGCGACCTCGACGTGAGCGTCATCGACGAGCTGCCCCCCGGACGAAAGCCCATCGTGACCATACATAAGTTTGACACGCAGATGACAAGCCTCTATCAGGGCATCAGACAGCAAATCAACCAGGGAAGACAGGTGTATATCGTCTTCCCGCTTATCAAGGAAAGCGAGAAAAGTGACCTGAAGAACCTGGAGGAAGGCTATGAAACGCTGTGTCAGGTGTTTCCTGAATTCAGGCTGAGCAAGGTGCACGGCAAGATGAAGACCAAGGACAAGGAGGCCGAGATGCAGAAGTTTGTGAGCGGCGAGACACAGATACTCGTAGCCACAACAGTGATAGAGGTGGGCGTGAACGTGCCCAACGCCTCGGTCATGGTGATACTCGATGCCCAGCGCTTCGGCCTCTCGCAGCTGCACCAGCTCAGAGGGCGCGTGGGCAGAGGGGCCAAACAGAGCTACTGCATACTGGTTACCAACTTCAAGCTCAGCACGGAGACACGCAAGCGCATAGACATTATGTGTGACACCAACGACGGATTTCAGATAGCCGAGGCTGACCTGAAGCTGCGCGGGCCCGGCGACTTGGAAGGCACACAGCAAAGTGGCATTGCCTTCGACCTGAAGATTGCCGACATAGCACGCGACGGACAGATAGTGCAGATGGCGCGCGACGAGGCGCAGAGGGTGATAGACAACGACCCACAATGCAACAAGCCGGAGTATAACTTGCTGTGGGAGAGGCTCAAAAAGTTAAGAAAGACTAACATAAACTGGGCGGCTATCAGTTAAAAAGGAGCAGGGATGTAATGTTTACAACTTTTCGTTGGGTCCTTAGTTATAAATTAGCAATTTGCGCAAACGTTGCTTTCGATTAGTGTTAAAAAGCCTCTAAAAACTGTTAACCGAAACACAAATGCGCCAAAAATTTATTATCTTTGCAATGTCTTTTAAAAAGTCGATGGGCATTTCTAGCCACAACGGCAATGATTTGAAGGCAGAACTCTCAGTGAGTTCCCGGTTCATCTATAACCAAAACAATATTTGAGCATGATAATAAAAAACATCTTTAGAACATTAACTATAGTAGCATTTTGTAGTTTCACAACAATTACAGCCAACGCACAGGATCTCTTGGCCCGTCAGGCTCCCATAGACAGAAAAATGAAAGCTCTTGACACGCTGGCTTTGCGCAAGACCATAGAGCGCGAAGATATGGAAAATCCATCGGCCGACCTGTATGAAGGCTGGGACAACCGCTACGCTCACAAAGCTACTACACTGCCTGATGTTTATAAGATAGACTTGAGAGGCTTCAGAATGCCTACACCCAGCCGCGTCATCACAAGCAACTTCGGACGCCGGTGGGGTCGTATGCACAAGGGCCTGGATATAAAGGTATATATAGGCGACACCATTCGCGCCGCTTTCTCCGGCAAGGTGCGCATCGTGAGATATGAAGCTAACGGCTATGGCAACTATGTGGTGATAAGGCATAACAACGGTTTGGAGACCATCTATGGTCACCTCTCACGCCAACTGGTGCACGAAAATCAGACGGTGAGGGCCGGACAACCCATCGGACTGGGCGGAAACACAGGCCTTTCTACTGGTTCGCACCTGCACTTCGAGACAAGACTGTGCGGCGTGGCGCTTAACCCGGCTCTGTTCTTCGACTTCCGAAACCAAGATGTAACGGGCGACTTCTACACCTTCAGGCGTTCTACCATTGACAGCGAGAGCGCACAGGCCACACGGTTGCGCGGCAAAAACGACGGCAGAGGCTACCGACGCAGTGATGTGACGGGCGGTGGCGACGACGACTACGGTATGAGATAAACGCAAACTACACATTATTATATATATAAAGCCGGGCTCTGAGAGTCCGGCTTTATTGTTTTGACACCCTACATGGCAAGACCCTCTTGTCTGGTAATCTGAAAAAGGACAAGAAAAAAGGGCTAACCGCAACAGCTCCGTTACTTCTTATAAAAACTGCGGAGCAAGAACCAGCCATGCAACAGCACCGTCTGCAACAGTCCGTAGTGGCAGCGCATCACCTGGAAGCGCTCTTGCAGAGAGTCGTTATGATTGGCCATGGTGTCGCCTCCCTGCAAGAAAAGGGCCACAACACGATGCACGGGGCGCAGCGCAAGGCCACGACGCTCACCCTCCTTCATCACCTTGATGCACCAGTCTACATCTGCCGAATGGCGGAAGCGGGTGTCATAGGGAAACATCTTGGCAATGTCGGTGCGGGCATAAAAGGCCTGGTGGCACACCAGCATGCCCCACTTAAACGACCGCCACGTGAGCTTTTCGGGCGGCTGAAGTCTCCTGTGGCGAATGAAGTGCCCGCCAATATCCACTATATCGGTGTTGCCATACACCACGGCAGGCATTTCCTCACCGTCGCCCGGTTCGGCCACAAGGGCAACAGCCGACAATGTGTCGGCTGAGGGCAGGCGGTCGCCCGCGTTGAGAAAAAGCACATAGTCGCCCGTAGCCATGCGCAGGCCTTTGTTCATGGCATCATACAGGCCGTTATCAGGCTCGCTCACAATGGTAACACGGCGCAGGTCGTCGGCCTCGGCCACCTTCTTCTTATATGCCTCGGCCATGCTCACCGTGTCGTCTTTCGACGCTCCGTCTATGATGAGATGCTCTATGTGCTCATAATCCTGCATGAATACGCTGTCGAGCGTGGGCTGGAGCACCGGCGCCGCATTATAGGTTATTGTAACAATGGTGAATGTAATCATAATTTATAACGCTTGATGGCCATAGCCTGATTGTAGATGTCTATATACTTCATGGCTACGGCATTCTGAGAATAGCATTGCGCCACTTTGCGCTGGGCATTGGCGGAGAGCTCCTCATAGTCGGTTTCGTACAAAACCCAATACATGCCCTTCGCCAAATCGGCCTCATCACGGTATTTGGCCACATAGCCATTGTGCCGATGGTCTATCTCTTCGGATATGCCTCCCACGTTGAAGCCCACGCAGGGCACGCCGCAAGCCATGGCTTCCATAATGGTGTTGGGCAGATTTTCTGACAGCGAGGGCAGTACAAACACGTCGGCAGCGTTATATATGGCCACCAGGCGACGCACATCTGAGGTATAGTCGATGGTGTAAACGGGAAAGTCGAAGGCTCCGGCCATCTCGTCAGAGTGACCACCCAGCACGAGCACGGCAGTGTTGTCCAACATCTCGGGATGCTCCTTGGCCAGTGTGTGACAGGCATCAACAAGGAATTTCATGCCCTTGAGCTCGTTGGTGACACGCTGCGAGACAAACAAGATGAACTTCTTTCCCTCCGGCAAGCCGAGCAAGGCGCGGCTCTCCGTGCGGTCTTTGCGGCAGAACACATGCGTGTCTATCGTGTTGGGCACCGAAAAAACTTTCTGCTCCCTGAGCAAAGTGCTCTTGCGGGCCTCACCGGCCAGCCATTTGCTGCAGGCCACAAAGGCGATGTGATAGCGTGAGAGGATGTTCTTCTTGCGGCGCCACACACGTGCAGAGAGGTCATGACGCGAACCGCCACCGGGCAACAGCCGACAGTTGGAACACTGATGCTCAAAGCGCCGGCACGTCAGCGCGCAATGACAGATGCCTGTGGCCGGCCATATATCGTGCATGGTCCATACCACGGGCTTGCCCGACTCAAGGATGCGACGGATGGTCCGCAATGAGAGCATACCCTGATTAATCCAATGCAGGTGAATGACATCTGCCTCCTTGAACTCCGGAAGACGGGTGATGTCGGAACCGCATTGCGCCGTGTCTATCTCAAAAAGGTGGTTGCGTGAGAAATGCAAGTGGCAAAATATGCACCAACGCTCATAGAGAAAACGCCACTTTCGCAGCAGGCGGTGCCCCAGCCCCACAACAGTAATATCATCGGTAACCTTGTCTCCCACCAGCATCTTTGCCTTGACGCCGTTGTTGTTGAGTGCGCTCTTCAGACGGTTGGCTGCTATGGCCGCTCCGCCTGTCAACTCGCTCGTATTTACAATCAATACTCTCATAACTGCATAATTATAAAGCAAAGGTACAGTAAAAACCGTAGACTTACAAGAAAAGTAACATATTATTCGTTGTGCACGTGCACATAGTCTTGATTTTAATCAATAAAACGTTATTATGTATGAATTATAGGGGCTAAATATTTGCAGAACCGTAAAGTTGACGTACCTTTGCAGTGTCAAAAGGTTAATAGATTGTTTAGGTTAGTAGTAATAGATTTAGGTTTTTAGTTATTTTATTTAAGGTAGAGTTTAACGATTGTTCTTTTTTAGGATGACAAAGGTAACCGTGAGGCTTCCTTTAGAATTGAAAGGATTTTTAGTTAAACATAGGCTTAAGCGCCGGAGCTCGTTGAGAGTTTCGGCGCTTTCTTTTTGCTGCTATTTCAGAATCACCCATTGACGGGTGCCCCTTTGCTCATCGTTTGCGAGGCCGGCACGAGGCACGGCCTCGCACCAACGAACATCCAAAATTCCACACACACGAATGGGATAATCATTGCATTGATTGTGAACAATGATTGCATCAGCAGTTGTAGTGGCCGCGCCTTGTGCCGGCCTCGCACCAAAGAACATCCATATACAAACGCACGGCAATGCTGACTATCATTACAACCGATTGTGAACAATGATTGCATCAGCAGTTGTAGTGGCTGGCGAATTCGGTAAATGCATTTAAAGTTTATCACTGCAGGGCGCGTCCCTTGTGGCCGTTAGCAAGTAAAGGAACCTATTCAAGATGCTTTTCTTATCCCAAACTCTAGTTTCAAGCCACCATTCACCCATGGTAAACATTGGCTGTGCCAAGCAAGATGAACGAAAGACGGAAAAGCAGGAAGCTATAAGAAAAAAGGGAAGCCCACTATCGGACTTCCCTCAAGGAATGCTAAAATATGTAATCAGAATGACTGCAATTTACATATTATCTTCATGAGTTGCTTATTTCTTGATCAGCTCAGCATAAGGAGCCTTAGCAGCCTGATTCTCCAAATGCAGCACAATGTCGTAGGTGCCGCCCTTAACTGCTATGTTGCCACCGTTCTGGATGAGATTGCCGAGCGAGCCACCTAAGTTGACACCAGCCCAATTGGCATCCTCGTCCTTGAACTTAATTTCTCCGTCAACGAGCGTCACGTTGTTAACGCGCCATGTGCGGGCTTCAGCGTTATAGGTCATAGTCTTGCCTTCGTTCCAGTCGCCTACAGCACTACCTACCACATGCATAGCGGTGAAGGGTTTAAGCGTGTAAGTGTAAGGACTAGCTGAAAGGTCTACCGTAACAAAGTAGAAACCGTCGGTGCAAGCGATATCCTTAGAGCCACCATCATTAACAAGCTCACCTTCTTTAGGATTGGCACTATTCAGTCCAAGATTGAGATTACCATTCCAATCAGAAAGATTTGAGCGGAACTTGAAGCCACTCTTCAGATAGAAAGCACCGTAATACTTACCGTCGCTGTTCGGGCTGTACATAGCAAAGCCCTTGTCCCAACCGTTATTGTTACCTACCTCATAGATATAAGGATCGAATGCAAGCGGAGTAATCTTCACTGTGAAGTCGAGCATGTTGAGCTCAATGCGGATATACTTAGCTCCGGCAGAAGCAGGAACTTTGAACGAACCATCATCGGAGAGGTTAGCACGATAGTCTATTGCCTCTGCCGTACCATCATACTTGTTATTACCATTACCAGCCTTGACACCCAGCACATGGCTCCAATCATTAGAAGCTAAGGCCTTGAGCGCATTGGCGTCAGCTATAGCAAACCATGTATCAGCAAGCTCGCCGGTCTTTGCGTCTGTAGCTGCCTTAATGGTGATGGTGAACACAGGGTCATCATATACATTCGTAGCACTATGTGAGAACTGCTGCGTCAGGGCGTCAGCCTCGTTCCAGCCTTTTGCACCGCCTAATACATAATAAGCCGGAGCAATGTCTGGAGCAACAGGTGTAACAACCACGTTCACGGTGCCGGCATCGATGAGGCAAGCCTCGCCGTCCTTGATGGCACTGGTATAAACATGTCCGGAGAAAGTGCGTGCCTCCGGCTTGCGACCGTAAACGCTCTCGATGAGCGACTGCAGGTCGGCCTTGGCAGTCTGTCCGGTAACAGAGGTATTGATGGTTGCAGGTGTGGCATTATCCACGCCTTCTGGTGTAAGCACGATGCGTCCTGCCGTTAGCTGATAGCCTGCGGGCAGCGTAGCGCTGCTCAACGAATAGGTGGCAACAGAGTCACCCGTCACGTCAGCCAGGTTGATGGCGCTCACGCCCGTAGCCTTATAGCCCGGTATAGTGATGGCATCCTCCTGAGGATTAGACTGTGGAGAGGCCCAGTCTTCGTAATCATCGCCGCCGCAAGAACCCAGGAAGAGGGTTGAGAGGGCAAGCGTAATATATAAAGAAAGCTTTTTCATAATTGTTTATTTTCTTTCTGCTTGCCCCGGCACACATGCTCTGAACAGAGCTTGAGAGCATGGTGCCGTGGGAAAAGCATATTATTTAGATGATAGAATGACGATTATTTAAGAGAGCCTGTATCGGTTGTGAAGTTCAGGTGAACCTTCTGGCCAGCCTTAGCACCCACACGGGTCTGGTCGCCGCCAGTGCCACGATAGCTTATCTTGTCGCCGTCGAGACCTACGATGAACTCCGACTTCCACCACTCGTAGCCAGGCACCTTAACGTACATACGCAGGTTGCTGTCGTCTGAGCCTGCCAAATCAGGAAGAACAGGTGATACGAACTCGCCGCTGGCATCAGCCGGTACGGTGAAGAGACCTGCGCCATTGAGCTCATCCCATGAGCCACCTACAGCAGCACCTATGAGATATACATTCGGTTTGTTGAAGGTTACGGTGTAATCGATGTTACGTCCGTTGACCTTAGCGGTAACAATCATGAGGTACCAGCCCGGAGTAGAAGAAGCAATGTTGCCATCGCTACTTGCCTGAATGGTGCTTGCGTTGTCGCTTGCTTCATCAATCTTGATGCCATCAAAGCCTACCTGATTGTTATCCCATTTCTGTGCTGTGTTAAACTTCACGCCACTCTCATCGATGTAAACCATGTGCCAGAACATAGCCGTGGTATTGCCTGCATCGCGAGAGCCGTAAACTTCGGTCATGGTTACGCTCTTGTTCCAATCCCAACCGCAGAAGTTACCAATGAGATAAAGTGTGCTCGGAGCGGTCAAAGCAGGCAGAGAGTAGTTGAGGTAAACCTTGTTCAGGGCCACAACGTTAGAAGTGATGGTTGTGCCGTGCACAGAGTCGGCCGGCGATTCAGCATACATGGTGGCCTTAGCACGGAAGTAAACCGGAATGGTCATAGGGAAGTCGGTGTCCTTCTTGCCCAGGTCGCACTCCATATTGGTCAGTGTCACTGCCAGGTCCTCAGCGTTGAGAGCCAACTTGGCAGACGTAAACTCTTGCGCAAGTGTTGTGGCGTTGCTCATGTCAGGGTTGAGTGACACCTCTACGGTGTACACGGTGTGAGCCGGGAAGCCATAGTCTGGCTGGCTGCAAGTGAGGTTCACTGTCTTGGAATGAGCCAAATCGATGGTGCTGTTAGTTGTAGCCGGTGTGTTCAGAACGAACGTCGTGGGCGTCTGCAAGGTGGGATTGTTGTCCAGGTCGCTATCACAAGCGCCGAAGAGCAAGCCACCGCAAAGCAACAGCAAAGTTGACTTTATGATATTTTTCATTGTCGTTCTCATTTAATAAATTAATAACCAGGGTTCTGTTTCAAGTTGCCGTTAGCAACAATATCTGTTGTTGGGATGGCGAAGATGTTTCTTGTAGCAGCGAAAGACTTGCCGTTCTTTGTTCCGCCTTTCCATGTCCAGTTATAAGAGTTGTTGCCTCCGAAGCGGCCGAAACGCACCAGTGTGGGGCGACGGAGAAGCTCGCTGTAGAACTCACGGTCCCACTCGTCGCAGATATAATCGAGCGTATAGTTGCCGCTTGCCTTTGTAGAAGCGTGTGCACGGGCGCGCAGCGCGTTGATGGCTGCTGTACCCACAGCCGTTGTGGTGCCGCCATTCAGGCGTGCGTCGGCCTCTGCCTCGATGAGGTAAGCCTCAGCCAAACGGAAGAGGAAGTAGTCGGTGTCAGGGAACTTGGCGCTGTGAGCCTTGCCTCCGTCAGAATACCAGTTGTTGAACTTGCATACAGCAAAACCGTTGGTGAAGGTACCCACCTTTTCAACATCCAGCGTACGCTTAGAATCCTTGTCAACCTCAGTGCCCTTCAGCTTGCCGGGGCCTCCGTCAAAGAGGGCACGGTCGTCGCCGGCCGACACATACATGTTATGCACAGTGGCATTGGGTGCGTCGCCCAAGGGGAAGAACTTCTTCACCAAATCGGGCAGTGCACGGTTGCCGGCCCAACCCTCAGACGTGTTGTTTGTGAAGGTGGTGTCGTTGCCAACAATGTCATACATCACGTTTGCATCCTGCTCTGATGCCATCATGAACAGCGAAGTACCGTAAGATGTGGTGGTGATGCCGTCCTGAGGCAGTGAGAGCAGCGACTCTTCAGATGCTCCGCTCTGGCCGTTGTTGCCCATGAAGAGTTCCTGATAAGGAGTCCAAGTAGCAGAGAGTGAAGTGGTGTGCAGTTTGTAAGGCGACTTGAGCACCTCTTTAGCATAATAGAGGGCAGAGTCGTTACGTGCTGTTCCGGTGTAAACTTCAGAGTTAAGATAAAGGCGTGCAAGCAACAGCTGGTCTGTGTACTTGTTGGCACGGCCGTAGCCATTCTCTTTCTCCTTAGGCAATGTGGTAGGTACAGAGAGTGTGTTCTCTACAGAACGCAGCTCGTTAACCACCCACTTGAAGAGGTCCTTGCGTGAAATCTGCGATGGCTTGGTAGCAGAGATGGCCGTTGTGAAAGGCACATTGCCGAAGCAGTCCATCAGCACGGAATAATAGTAAGCGCGCAGGAAGCGAGCCTCAGCTGTCTTCTCTGCATCCTCACCGCCATACTCATTGATGTACTGGTTGCAGAAGTCAACGCCCGTGTAGCAACGGTAGTAGAGACCACGCAGCATGGGGTTCGACGCGTCGAAGGTGTCGTAGTTGAAGTGTTCTATACCGGCATCACCCCAAGAGCATACGAAGTTGTCGGTGGTGAGCTCATTGGCATTCCACAACTGGCGTATGAAACCAGACGTACCACCGTCGATTCCGTCTACGTCTTTATCGTCGTCATCAGGACCTTTTTGGTTGGCCAAGGCCATGTTGGCATAGCACTTGTTCAGCAAATTATCAGCAATTTCCGTGCTCCCGTTCTTCTGGTTCGGGTCGATAGGAGTCACGTCCAAGTCGCCGGCGCATGATGAGAGGCCCATCGATGCGAGGACTAATGCTGAAGGAATGATATATTTAATGAAATTTTTCATTGCTTTTTCTGTTTGAAAGGTTTAGAAATTCAGGCTCAGACCTACGATGAATGAGATAGGACGTGGGTAAGCGTTGCTGTCTATACCGCCGTAAACCTCTGGGTCAACGCCATCATAATTGGTGATGGTGAACACGTTGTTCACAGTGCCGTAAACACGTCCGCCAATGCCCTTGTAGCTGCCGCATCTGAACAGATTGTTGAAGGTATAGCCCAGAGTGATGTTGTCGCACTTCAAGAACGAAGCATTCTGTACAAAGCGGTCGGAGAGCACAGTGGTCTCAGCGCTGGATTGCCAGTTGTCGTTGATAGAAGAAATGAGGCGGTTGGTGAGATACTTGCCGTTGGTAAAGATGGAGTTTTCCTTGTTGCAGTTGGCCATTCCGGCTGCCAAGTCGTTGTAAACATAGTTTCCAAGACTTGAGCGCAGCGTGAAGCCGAAGTCCCAGTTCTTGTATTCAAGGCGTGAAGAGAGGCCCATGGTTACAGGAGCTGCGGGGCTGTGATAGAAATACTTGTCGGCCTCTGAGATGGTGCCGTCGCCGTTTCTGTCTACAACAACGCCCTCAAGAGCCTTGCCGTTCTTGTCGTAAACCTGCTGATAAACATAGAAGCTGCTTGCCGCATGGCCCACAGCATGAGCCTGACAGGTAAGACCGGTGCCTGAAGAGATGCCTCCGGTGGTTACGTAGTAGCCTGTGTTGTCGCCGTCGGTGAGCTTCGTAATCTTGTTATAGTTATAAGTGAAGTTATAATCCAAGGTCCAGTTCCAGTCCTTAGTCTGTACAGCCACCCACTTGATGGCAGCCTCAAAACCGGTGTTGCTCATGTCACCGATGTTGGATGTCACCTGGTTGCGGAAGTTAGCTCCAGCCGGAACAGAAACGGTTGCAAGTGGGAAACTTTAGTTACGATAGTACCAGTCCAAGCTACCGCTCAGTCTGCGGTTAAGCACAGCCCAGTCGAGACCTGCGTTATAGGTTGTGGTGGTTTCCCAAGTAAGGTCCTTGTTGTAAGCGTTAGGACGAGCGAGGTTACCGTTGCCTACTACATAATAGTAAGAACCGGCACCAGAGTTCATGGTGTAGTTGGTGATATAGCCATAGTCGCCAATGCCTTCCTGCTGACCTGTCTGACCCCAACCCAAGCGAAGCTTCAGGTCGGTGAGCCAATTCATGTCCTTGAAGATCTTCTCATCCTTCATCTTCCACATGAAGGCGGTTGATGGGAAGTAGCCCCAGTGATCCTTGAAGCGTGACGAACCGTCGGCACGGAACGTAGCGGTGAGATAGTAGCGGCCCATCATGTTCCAGTTGGCACGGCCGAAGTAAGACACCAGATAGTTCTCTGTCTTGTAGTGATAGTCGTCTTTCACGCCGTCGCCGTCATAGTCTACGCCGGTATCAGTGTGTATCTGGCTCTTTGTTCCGTTCCACGCATCCTCATAAGTAAGGTAGCGTTTGTACTCGTTTCTCCAGAAATGCGACTCCTCTGCACCTGCCATGATGTCGAAGTGGTTCTCCAGGCGGTCGTTGAAGTCGTGTGTGTACATGGCGTAAACACTGCCCTGATAGTCGCGCTTGGTGATGCGGTCGAAGCCGAAGTTGCCATAATAGATGGCCTCTGGGCTGGCCGGGTCGATGTCTGTGGTCTGGTTACCTTGCGAGATGTCGATACCGCCTGATGCATGCAAGTGCAAATCCTCTAAGCCATGCACCTTATAGTCTACGTCGCCGCTGAGCAACAGGTCGCGGCTGATGGCCCGGTCGTTCTTCAGCTCAAGCAGAGCGACAGGGTTCTTGGTAGCCAATGAATAATAGGTGTTGGGCCAAGCCGGGTTTTTGAGGGCTGTACCTGAGTCGCGCCACTCAAAGTAGTTACCAAAGTTGGCGGCATCAGATGATGTATAGTCGCGCACGCTCTGCGTCGGGTCCATCCACACGGCTGCGCTCACTGCGCTTGTGTTGGCATAGCGGCTCTTGGCCCACATGCCCTTTACGTTGACATTTATCTTCAGGTGGTCGTCTAAGAGAGTCGGGCTCAAGCTCAGAGATCCTGTGTAACGCTCAAAGTCAGAGGTCTTCAAGATACCTTGCTGGTTGGTATATCCTGCGCTTACGCGGTAAGGCAGCACCTTGCCTAATGTTCCGCTCACCGTGAGGGCGTGGTCATGGCTGAATGCCGTGCGATAGATTTCGTCCTGCCAGTCGGTGTTGGCGGTGCCCAGCATAGAGTAAGCCTGGCTGTCTTCGCCGTAGAGGTCCTTGATAAGTGAGCGGTACTGGTCGCCGTCCATCACATCGAGGGTCTTGCGCTTCATGCTGACCGTGGCACTTCCGTTATACGAAATCTTTGTGCCTCCGTGGCCCTTCTTTGTGGTGATGATGATGACACCGTTAGAACCACGCGAACCATAGATGGCCGTAGCCGACGCATCCTTGAGCACAGTGAAGCTCTCAATGTCTTGCGGGTTGACCATAGACAATGGGTTGGCCAAGCCTTTCACACCATTATTATCCATAGCCACACCGTCAATGACAACCAACGGGTCGTTGCTGGCGTTGAGTGACGCACCTCCACGAATACGTATGGTAGCACCTGCACCCGGCGTACCACCGGCGTTGGTGACATTCACACCGGCCACCTTGCCCTGAATCATGTCTTGTGCGTTCACCACAAGACCCTTGTTCTTGCTGTCAGGGGTAAGAGCTGTTACCGAACCGGTGAGGTCTGTTTTCTTAGCCACACCATAACCGATGACAACCACCTCGTTAAGAGATTTCTCATCAGCCTTGAGGGTGACGGCCATGTCTGCCGCTGCCTTGAGGGTTTGCGGCTGCATACCTAAGTAAGTGATGGTGATTTCCGTTCCCGGAGCCACGTTGGCTGTGAAGTTTCCATCAAGGTCAGTAATGCCAATGGCCTTACCGTTAGCCGTGATGGTAGCTCCCATGACGGGTTCGCCGGAAGCATCAAGCACATGTCCCTTTAGCGCACCGTTCTGCGCAAAGGCACTTGCCGTGAGCAGAAGACCTCCTGCTAAGGTCAACACTCGCATAGGCAATTTGATTTTTACCTGCTTCAT
>DLDC01000203.1:0-8933 GCA_002480935.1 Prevotella sp. UBA7782
ATGCTGAGCATCATACAGATGCCCCCAGGCATACCCGTTGCCACTGTTGGAGTGAACGGAGCGCAGAATGCGGCCATCCTGGCAGCTGAGATGATAGCCCTGGGAGACGAGCAGATAGCCGCTAAGGTGGATGCCTGGAAAGCCGGACTGGGCGCCAAAATAGAGAAAGCCAACAAGGAGTTGGCTGAGATAAAGGACTATAAGTTTAAGTGCTAAGGCACCTCACACCCCACAATTCGAACAACTTCGCAGCAAATAAGCATGACAGATCTATTTAATTATAGTCGCCGCAAGGCTTCGGTGACGCACATCGGAAACCTTGACATGGGTGGCGACAACCCCGTAAGGGTGCAGAGTATGACCACCACATCCACCGACGACACGGCGGCAAGCGTGGCTCAGGCTGAGCGAATCATAGATGCTGGCGGCGAGCTGGTGAGGCTTACCACGCAGGGAAGGCGCGAGGCTGAGAACCTGAAGANNCTCGCTGAGATTAAGGACTATAAATTTAAATGCTAACAATGGACCTGTTCAATTATCACAGGCGGGAGACATCGGTGGTGCATATTGGCGCACTCGACATGGGCGGCGACAACCCTATCCGCATCCAGTCGATGACCACCACCGATACCAACGATACTGAGGCATGCGTGGCCCAGGCCGAGCGCATCATCAAGGCCGGCGGCGAACTGGTACGTCTCACCACCCAGGGCAAGCGCGAGGCTGAGAACCTGAAGAACATACACGACGCGCTCAGAGCCGACGGTTACACCGCCCCTCTGTGTGCCGACGTGCACTTCAATGCCAACGTAGCCGACGTGGCTGCGTGCTATGCAGAGAAGGTGCGCATCAATCCCGGCAACTACGTAGACCCTGCCCGCACCTTCAAGAAGCTCACCTACACCGATGAGGAGTATGCCCGTGAGCTCAAGAAGATAGAAGACAGGCTCACGCCTTTCATCAAGATATGCAAGGAACACCACACGGCGGTGCGCATAGGCGTCAACCATGGCTCGCTCTCCGACCGCATCATGAGCCGCTACGGCGACACTCCGGCCGGCATAGTAGAGAGTTGTATGGAGTTTCTGCGCATCTTCCGCAAGCACAACTTCAATAATGTGGTCATCTCCATCAAGGCTTCCAACACCGTGGTCATGGTGCAGTCGGTGAGGCTCTTGGTGCATGAGATGGACAAGGAGGATATGCACTACCCGCTGCACTTGGGCGTTACGGAGGCCGGAGAGGGCGAAGACGGACGCATCAAGAGCGCCGTGGGCATCGGAGCATTGCTGGCCGACGGCATTGGCGACACCATTCGCGTGTCGCTGAGCGAGGATCCGGAGTGCGAGATACCCGTAGCCAAGCATCTGGTGTGGTACATACGCCGCAAGCAAGGTCATCTGCTCATACCGGCCGAAGCCTATAAGGGCTTCGACTATCTGCACCCCGAGCGCCGCAAGACACAGGCTGTGGGCATCGTGGGAGGCGACAACGCACCCGTGGTCATCACCTCTGAGCAGGGTAACGGGCAGGGCGTTGAGATAGTAGACGGCCTGCACCCGAAGCCCGACTTCATCTATGTGGGCAGTAAGATGCCTCAGCACGTGGCCAAGGGACAGAAATACATCATCGACTTTAATGTATATGCCGACCTGAAAGCCAAGGGCGAGATAGACGAGAAGGCCTTCTTCCCCATCTTCCCCGTTACGGCTATGCCGTTCATAGGGTTGGTTCAGGCTCCCATGAAGTTCCTTACGCTGCAGTTCGGAACACCTTCTGACGAGTATATACCGTGCCTGAAAGCCCATCCCGAGATTATTGTGGTGTGCGCAAGCAACCATCAGAACAGGCTGGGAAGCCAGCGTGCGCTGGTGCATGAGATGATGTCGGCCGGCCTGGGCAACCCTGTTGTGTTCGCTCAGATGTACCGTCACTCAGCCAAGGAGCGTGAATCGTTTCAGTTGGAGGCTGCTGCCGACATGGGAGCTCTGATGATTGNNTGATGGACGGACTCTGCGATGGCATCTGGCTCATGAACGATGGCGACATCAGCGCCGAAGACATTGCCGACACGGCCTTTGCCGTGCTTCAGGCGGGCCGGTTGCGCACTGTTAAGACGGAGTACATCAGCTGTCCGGGATGTGGACGGACGCTTTACGACTTGCGTTCTACCATTGCCCGCATCAAGGAAGCCACCAAAGGAATGGTCGGACTGAAGATAGGCATCATGGGATGTATAGTGAACGGCCCCGGCGAAATGGCCGATGCCGACTATGGCTACGTGGGTGCCGGCCCGCATAAGGTGAGCCTCTACCGCAAGAAAGTGTGCGTGGAGAAGAACATTCCGGAGGAAGAGGCCGTGCAACATCTGCTGCAACTCATCCGTAAAGACAGAAGTAGCCTGGACAAGAGCCTTGACAATTAAGCTCTTTAAAGGCTGGCTTTATTTATCACATAACATTAGGGAACGGCTTATACGGCCGCTCCCTAATAATTAAAAACCTAAAAACAATGAACCTAAAACAACGTTACACGGCATCTTCACAACGATACGACGATGCCGAAAGCATCTATCAGAGATGCGGAAGGTCGGGCGTGCTGCTCCCAAAGATTTCTCTGGGCTTCTGGCATAACTTCGGTGGCGTGGACCCCTACGAGCGTTCGCGCGCCATAACCCACTATGCGTTCGACCATGGCATTACTCATTTCGACCTGGCCAATAACTATGGGCCTCCCTACGGCACGGCAGAAGAGACCATGGGCAGGCTGATGGACGATGACTTCAGGCCTTATCGCGACGAGCTTTTCATCTCTTCAAAGGCTGGTTATGACATGTGGGAGGGCCCTTACGGCAACTGGGGCTCGCGAAAATACCTCATGGCGAGTCTCGACCAAAGCCTCAGACGTATGCATCTTGACTATGTAGACCTGTTCTATAGTCATCGCTACGACCCCAACACGCCTCTGGAGGAGACTCTGCAAGCCCTCGTAGACATCGTGAGACAGGGCAAAGCGCTCTACATAGGCATATCGCGGTGGCCGCTGGAGGCCCTGAAGGTGGCCGAGAAATACCTGCGCGAGCACGACACACCGCTGCTCATCTATCAGGGAAGGCTCAACCTGATAGACCGCAGTCCGCAGGATGAGGGCATCACAACGTTCTGCCAAGAGCACGGCATAGGCTTCATCAGCTTCTCGCCCTTGGCACAAGGCCTGCTCACCAATCGCTATCTGAACGGCATACCGGCCGACAGTCGCATGGCAAAAGAGCGTTCGCTCAAGCAAGATGCCATCACGCCCGAGCTGGCGGGCAAGTTGCGGCAGTGGCAAAGCATAGCCGAGAGCCGGCAGGAAACCATCGCCCAGATGGCATTGGCATGGGTGCTGCATCAGAAAGGCGTGACCAGCGTGCTCGTAGGAGCCAGTAAGGTGGAGCAACTGGAGGACGATTTAAGGTGCATACACGCCGAACCATTTCATAACAACGAGGTTTAAGCGACATGAAACGAATGATGATAGCCTGCTTGCTGGCTGCTATGGCATCGCTGGCACAGGCACAACGGCAGGAGATAAACTTCAAAACGTGGCAGTTTTCGCACGACAAGGCATCGTGGCAAACGGTTAATGTGCCGCACGACTGGGCCATCAGCGGGCCTTTTGACAAGAAGTGGGACTTGCAGACGGTGGCTATCGAACAGAACGGAGAGACCGAGAAGACTGAGAAAAGCGGCCGTTCAGGCGCGCTGCCATGGATTGGTGAGGCATGGTATAAATGCTCTGTCAACCTGAAAGGCACTGCATATAAACACGCCTATCTGTGTTTTGACGGTGCCATGAGCGAACCTAAGGTGTACGTAAACGGTAAGCTGGCGGGTGAATGGGCCTACGGCTACAACGCTTTTCGCATAGACGCGACGCCCTATTTGCACGATGGCGACAACGAGATAAGCGTTCACCTCCGCAATTTAGAGGAGAGCAGCCGCTGGTATCCTGGTGCCGGCATCTACAGACCCGTGAAGCTGGTGCTTACGGGGGATGTGCGCATTGACCCGTGGCAGCTCTTTGTGCGCACCCTGAGCGCAGATTCGGCCACGGCAAGTGTGGCCATAGATGCTCAGGTACTGGGGTTGGAAAAGCAAGACACAGCAAACAGCTGTCTAAAAATAGCTATTTTAGACGCCAATATGGTGCATATTGCAGAGCAAAATGCACTATTTGACAAGCAAGGAAGGGCACATGCAGTACTGAAAGTGCCCAACCCGCATCTCTGGTCACCCGAAACACCTTATTTATATAAGGTGGTTGTGAAGGCCATTAGCCATGGTGAGACCCAAGACCAGTATGTCTTGAACACCGGAATAAGGACTATCAGCGTGAGCAAAGAGCATGGTTTTCAGCTCAATGGCGTAACAAGGAAGATAAAAGGCGTGTGCCTTCACCACGACCTGGGCCCTCTTGGTGCGGCAGTGAATAAGGCTGCGCTCATCAGGCAGGTCAGAGAAATGAAGGAAATGGGTGCGGATGCTATCCGTACGAGCCATAACATGCCTTCAGAAATGCAGATGCAGGTGTGCGACTCCATGGGTATGATGGTCATGGCAGAGAGCTTTGACATGTGGAAATACCCCAAGGTGAAGAATGGTTACAGCCGTTTCTTTGATGAATGGAGCGACCGCGACATCACCAACCTGGTGCTGCACCACCGCAACCACCCCGCCATCGTGATGTGGAGCATAGGCAACGAGATACCCGAACAGGGCATGAAGGGCGGCCGCAACATAGCTATGCACTTGCAAGACATCTGTCATCAGCTAGACACCACACGCCCCGTGACACAAGGTATGGACCGTGTGGACAACGCACTGAGCACGGGTTTCGCACAAGTAATGGATATTCCGGGCTTCAACTACCGCGTAAACAAATACGAGATGGGCATCAAGAAGCTTTGGCAAGGTTATCTGTTAGGCTCCGAAACAGCCTCTACGGTATCTTCAAGAGGTGTTTACAAGTTTCCGGTAGAGTATTCTGCCCATCATACTTACCCCGACGGACAGTGCTCAGGCTATGACACGGAGTGGTGTTCATGGAGCAATCTGCCTGAAACAGACTTTATTGCGATGGACGATTATCCCTACACCATCGGACAATTCGTATGGACCGGCTTCGACTATCTGGGCGAACCAACCCCTTATGATGAGTATTGGCCGTCGCGAAGCAGCTACTTCGGCATCTGCGACTTGGCCGGGCTGCCCAAAGACAGATATTATCTCTACCGCTCGGTATGGAACCATCAGAGCCACACCCTGCACCTTCTGCCTCACTGGACGTGGCCGGGCAGAGAGGGAAAGACCACTCCTGTGTATTGTTACACCGACTATCCGGAGGTCGAACTGTTTGTGAATGGCAAGAGTCAGGGCCGTATCAAGAAGAACAAGCAGAGCATGTACGACCGCTATCGCCTGCGTTGGAACGATGTGAAGTATGAACCGGGTGAGCTGAAAGTGGTGGCCTATGATGCCAACGGCAAACGTGCGGGCGAAGAAACCGTGCGCACAGCGGGCACACCGGCACGCCTCCGCCTCACTGCCGACCGCGGTTTTATCCACGCCGATGGCACTGACCTGATGTTTGTTACCGTAGAGATGACCGACAAGAAGGGCACTCTCTGTCCTGATGCCGATGATGAGCTGCTCTTTGAAGTGTCTGGTGCGGGCACGTTCAAGGCCGTGTGCAATGGCGACGCCACATCTCTTGAGCCGTTCACGCAGCCCCGCATGAAGCTCTTCCACGGCAAGCTGGTGGTCATTGTGCAGGCTGCTGACGCGCCGGGCACGGCATGGCTCGATGTGCGAACAGCCGGCAAGCCCATCAAGCAGCGCCTGAAGCTCATCGTGAAGTAGACCTCCTGTTGAGCCGAAAAGGCAGGAAAAGAGAGTCCGGTATGTTGACACGACCCTGTGCCACCATACCGGACTCTTTGTGTTATGCACCTTGCGTGGTGCTTATTTCACCAGCGACGTAACATTGTCTCGTACGCCCCTCATGCCCACCAGGAACGCCTTGGCTGAGCCAAAGCGCAAGAACATATCCAGACGGACGGGTACATGGTTGCTGTCATCGGTGACATAGAAGCGCGCTATCTCCTTCCACTTGCCGCCTTCAAACTCCTTATACGATAGAGCCAGGCAGCGATAGCGGTGTCCGTTGTCGGCTTTCACCGTGGTCTTGCCTTTGTAGAGCACCTGCGCAGGGTGACAGTCGTTGCCGTCGATGATGGGAAACTTTACCACAAAACCCTTCTTCCAGCCCTCAGGGTTGAACGAACGGGCCCTCATAAAGATGCTCATCATGTCGTAAACGCAGTCGTTATATACGTGCGACTGGCGTCTCACCTCGCCGTCGGAGCCTTTACGGTATTGTCTGACGGCGCATTTTCCGTTGGGATAAGTGTAGTGCACCTCGTCTACCGTATACCTTCTGCCCTCTCTGGCGCCCTTACGGAAGTAGAGCGGAGCCATTTGGTGCGTGTTATAGCACAGCAACGTGTCGCGCAACACAAAGTAGTCGTCCAGCCTCCCGTTGCCTTTCGTTGTCAGACTGCACCTGTAGGCGGGCGTGCCCTTATAAGTTGAGTTTACTACATACCATGAGGCGGTGCCTGCCTTGACCCATACAAACTTCCAGTTATAGTACAGGTTATAGGTAAGAAATTCGCCGTTCTTGANNTGAATGCCGTGTTGCGAAATGTGCACTGAGCCTGCGCTTTTGGTGCGAGCCACAGCAGCATCATAAGAAATATTAAGAGCTTCTTCTTCATTGTTTTATCTTTTTATCAGGAGAGTAAGTGATGCCCATTTGTCGGGCACGCTGTGCATTCCTGTTTATGGTTTTCTTCTTTTCGTCAGGCTTCTGCTTGGTTATCTCGCCCGGCTTCTGTCTGTTGAGCGGCAGTGCAGTAGGATTCCAGGCCTGCTTGATGTCCCATTTGGCCCTACATGCAATAGACTTGGGATAGTAATATACCTGTTCCGGCTGCAAGTCGCTGCCATATTCGCCCGTGTCCCATTTGCNNTTGCCGTTCATGTTGGCGTCTACTATCATCCGCAGGAAGTAAGTGCCCGGCTTGACATACTTAAACAGTGCCGTATTGCTCTTGGTAACCACTTGCTGCACCACGCCTTCCTGCGAATTGAGCAGCTGAACGATGTATTGCAGCGCGTCCTGGCCCTGTATATCAATCTGCAAAGAGCCTAACTCCTCAAGCGGATAGACCTTAAAGCCCTGCTTGAAGGGCGCTGTGGCCTTGCCATATATGTCTACGAAGGCCCCGGAATCCACTTCCAGGCTGTATTCGCCGCCCGGTCGCCATTTGCCGGCAAGCTCATACTGCCTCAGTTTGCCCGCTACGGGATAGAGCGCGACGCGCGAACGATACCACAGCGTGTCTATCTTGGTGTAGAGATGTATCTTTGCCGTGTCGGCAACGACCAGTGGCGTGGGCATCACAACGCCCAGTTGCTCGTCGGGCTTGATGGTCGATGGCACGTTATATTGCGGTTGCAGTGGCTCGGCAGGCATCTCCGGCAGCACCTCAAGCCCTTTCTTGCGCCGTTTCTCCTGCTGTTTGGCCCATTCGTCCTGCTTGCGTTGCGTCTCTTTGAGGCGCTTGGCATAGGGCTGTTTGGACAATATCTCCAGCGTATCAGCCATGGGGCGCAGCTGTCCGAGCGAGTCTGTGCCCTCATAAGCCATGCGCAGGCGCAGCGTGTCTTGGTTGATGAGCGCCGTGTCGCGCAGCCAGTAGGTGATGGTGTCGCCCCTCTCCGAAGGCTCTATGATGAAAGCCGATTGGGCAGAGAAGTTCAATCCCTTCAGCTCCGGCAGCTTATCAGAGCCGTAACTGAATATGATGTCGAAGTGATTGGCTTCGTTTCGGTCGGCCTTGATGAAGTTTCGGTCGGTCTGCTCCTCTGTAAAGGCCCTCAGAACCACGTCGTCTGGCAGGAAATGCGTGTAAGGCGTCTGCACGATATTATCTATGTGGAGCGAGTCTAGCCATATAGTGTCTTGCCTGACATCGGGTTTGAAGGATGGCTTGATGATGTCTTTACTGTATGCCAGTTTCTCCGCGCGCTGCGAAAACCTGTAGTTTGCGTCCATATCCTGCAAGGCGTAGACGCGATAGTTGCCCGGCGCCACGCCCCGAATAACGAAGTGGCCCCGGCTGTCGGTCCTTCCCATGCGTTGGAAAGGTAGTTTGGTAAACGCCGTATCGGCCAGATTGCTGTATAACCCCACCAATATGCCCTTGATGGGCTCCAGATTGCTGGCCTCCAACACATATCCTGCCACCTCAAGAGTGTCTATATGGTCGCCGGTAGAGAAGGTAAAGGCATAGTTGCCCAGCGGATTGCCCTCGTTGTTGTCTGATATGGCATCCGAGAAGTCTATGGTATAGGTGGTGTTCTTGTGCAAAGAGTCTTTCAGCTGCACCACGACGCTCTTTCCCTGTCCCTTGATGTCGGGCTGTTCTAGTTGTGGCGGCGATACGACAACCTTCTCGGTGGGGTTGTCGAGTTGTATAAACTCATCGAAGAATATGGCCACTTTCTTACTCTTCACGTCGGTGGCGTGCTCTGCGGGCGACGTGTGCATGATGCGCGGCGGCGTTTCGTCATACCATCCGCCGTCAGGCTGTCCCATCTTGGCGCACGATGCGCACAGCAAGAGCGCCGCTACGGCAGCCGCCATAAGCGCCGGCACACGGCTCAAAGCGTGAAGTGAGCTAGGGTACCTCATATAGATTATGGTTGTTGAAAGGGGTTCTGACGGTTCATCTCCAACAGCTCTTCCATGATAGTGCGGCCGTTAGACAGTCTGGGCACCTTGTGCTGGCCGCCCAGCTTGCCCTTCGACTTGAGCCAGTCGTTGAA
>DLDC01000203.1:8981-9172 GCA_002480935.1 Prevotella sp. UBA7782
TTTGGCCTCATAGTCGGAGTTGAGGGCCTGCAAACGCTTGTCAAGCGCCTCGGCAAAGTGCTGCAGCGAGTCGGGTTCTTTGGCAAATTCTATGAGCCATTGATGCCTGCACTTGGCCTTATTGTCCATGTAAACGGGCGCTGCGGTGTACTCCGACACCTCTGCTCCGGTCTGCTTGCAGGCATAGTCGA
>DLDC01000203.1:9239-9604 GCA_002480935.1 Prevotella sp. UBA7782
CGGCCGGTGATGATGAACTTATAGGGGTTCCGGGAGGTGAATGTCACGGTGTCGCCTATCTCATATCGCCACAGTCCGCACGATGTTGAGATGAGCATGGCATAGTTCTTGCCCGTCTCAACGCCCTCGAGCGGCACGATGTTGGGGTGATCTGAGTGCAGTTCATCCATGGGGATGAACTCGTAGAACACGCCATAGTCGAGCATAAGCAGCATGCTGGCATCACCGGGGTCGTTCTGTATGCCGAAGAAACCCTCGCTTGCGTTGTAGGTTTCCATATAGTGCATGTCCGGCTTGGTGATGATTTGCTCGTATTGCTTACGGTAAGGGGTAAACGGAATTCCTCCGTGGAAGAACACTTCCAG
>DLDC01000045.1:0-21121 GCA_002480935.1 Prevotella sp. UBA7782
TGAGTTGCCATAGGGATAGGCAATGCCGAAGGCCATGTGCAGCACTAACTGGTTGTGCGGGTCGATCTGAAAGAGATGCGAACCGTCGAAGTCGAACTTCACATATTGGGCATACGATGTATTGAAAAGTTGGTATTGTCCTTCGTCATTGCGCTGAAAGCCAAGCCCCGACAAGGCTCTGAGCAGGTTGCCGGCCGTCTCTATATTGGTGCGCAGACTGTTGGTGCCGTCGTTATAATTCAGTCCGAAACCTACCTTCATAATGAGCAGGTTTTCGTAGTTATATCTCAGAATGGCGTTCCGGTTGCTGGTGGAGTCTATATAGTCATGCTTGAAGGTAGGACTAATCCACGGCATATATACATAGTTGAGGTCTATGACATCCAGGTTGTAGTTGGTGTGTCTTCGCGGATTGCTCCACTTATAGCGCCATGCCGCGCTGAACACCCGGCGGTGAAACTCGGGCCGGTTTTGCAGGTTCCACGAGGCAGAGAGCTCGGATGTGGCCGAAGAACGGCGCATGAAGGCTTTTGACAGGAAGGGTGCTACGAAGCGCGGAAATTGCAATCGCGACTCTACAGAATATTCTTCGTAGTCGTGATTTTCATATCCTTCCAGTCCGGTGATGGCCTCGAAGGCGCCACGCAGGCTTATGCTGAACAGCTCAGAGCCCCTGAAGATGTTCCGGTTTTGATAGGTGAGCAGTCCGGCCACGCCCAAGTCGCCGGCCGTGTTGGTTCCTTCTGGCTGAAAAGCGATGGTAGAGGGCTTGTAGGTAGATATTTTTATGTTGGCATCAAGCAAGGCCGAGTCGGGATGCTCGCGGAAAGTGATGTTGGTGAACCTCACTGCTCCCATCCTTCCGAAGTTGTTGTAAGTGTTCTGCAGGTCGGATGTGCTGAAGTATTCGCCTTTTCTCATAGCCACGGCATTCTGCATAACCTTATACCGGAGATGAAATCCCGTAGAGTCGCCGGGTATGAAGTGAATGTCGCTGATGCGGTATCGGCTGTGCGGCTGAGGCGTGTTCTGGGCCGAGGTGCGATAGGGCAGCAGATGCAAGGTCACCGCGATGTCGGGCGACCCGCTCACGGAGTCGGCGTCAAAGCGTATGAAGTCCTTGTGAAACTGATAGTAGCCATTGTCGTTAAGGTAGCTTGTTACCTGCTTCCGAATGTCGTCGAGGGTTGTCACCGTAAAGGGAAAGCGGTGGGCAACGGCTACGTTGGTGCACGAGTCGGCAAGAGAGTTATAGCCCAGAACCTTGGCAACGGCCGTGTCTTGTATGTCCCAGTGCAGCTGGCTTACATAATAAGGTGTGCCGGGATGCAGCTTATAGGTAATGTCTATCTTCTTGCCCGACTTCTTCTTGGCCGTCATATCCACCGTGGCATGCATGTAGCCAAGATTATGAAGCGCCTTGGTCAGGTCGTCTATGGATAGCTTGGCCTGTGCCGAATCGTAGAGCACAGGCTCCTCGCCTATTCGCTTCAAAGTCTTGTTGATCCATTTTGTAGAGTCTTTTCCGGCCAGAGCGTAGGTGCTCAATGGTATTTTGAAGATAGAAAACCACTTTGAGTTGCCCCTTTGCCGGATGTAAGGAGCCAGCGATTCGGCGTTGACGCTCTTTGCATCAGACGTTATTTGCACATTGTCGAGCATGTATTTATTGTCGGGTATGAGCCTGCTGGTGTTGCAAGCCGTAACACATGCCATGACAACCAGATAGCATAGCATCTTCAGACAGTGTGAGAAGGGTCTGCTCTTCATGTCTTTTTCTTTATCGTATATCTTACCTATGTGCATCTGAAGATGCAAAGTTACAAAAAAAGAAGACTAAACTGCGGTGTTTTCAATGTTTTTTGTAATTTTGCAATATGATTTCTAAGAACTCCATAAAACTCATTCATGCGCTTGCAACGAAGAAGGGAAGAGACAAGCATGGGCTGTTTGTGGCTGAAGGACCCAAGGTTACGGGCGATTTTCTGCGTGCCGGCTTCAGGTGCAAAGAGCTTTATGAAGATGCTGATGATGTGAGCAAGGCTTCTTTCTTGCAGCATCCGCAAGGTGTGTTGGGCGTCTTTTATCTTCCTGATGCTCACAATGACGAACCCGTAAATATGGAAGACGAGCTGGTTCTGGCGCTCGATGGCGTTCAAGATCCGGGCAATTTGGGCACCATCATTCGCATAGCCGACTGGTTCGGCATCACCCATATCTATTGTTCTCAGGCCACGGCCGACTGCTGGAACCCTAAGGTTGTGCAGGCCACCATGGGCAGCCTGGCCCGCGTCAAGGTGCGTTATACGGCCTTGGATGCATGGATAGACGCCTTGCCCGAGGGCACTCCCGTTTACGGCACATTGCTTGACGGAGAGAATATCTATAGTAAAGAGCTTACCCCTCATGGCGTTATCGTGATGGGCAATGAGGGCAACGGACTTTCAGACGAAATACGCAGACGGGTGAACAGGCGGCTGCTCATTCCCAGCTACCCCCAGGGCAGGGTGACAGCCGACTCACTTAACGTGGCCATAGCTACGGCCATAACATGTGCAGAATTTAGAAGGAGAGGATAAATATATGGATTTAAATCAACTGATTAAGAATAGGAGCATAAAGAGCTGCATCAGAGAGGGTTATCGTCTGTATGCAAATAATGTATTCTTACTGCTCAGGCACTCCTGGAAGATGTTGCTCCTCATGGGGCTCTTCCTCACGGTGGCGCTCTATGAGGCATTGTCGCTGGCCCTCAGCACGTCTGGCGGAGGGGCTGTGCGTGTGGCGCTGCTCGTGGTGTTCGCCCTTCTTGCCATAGCCACGCAAGTAAGGATGAAGACGCGGATGCTCGACCTCTTGGGACCTAAGCCCACGTTGAAGAAAGCCGTGAGGCGCCTCTGCCGCCATCTGGGCAACTATCTGTCTATGTTGCTCATATCCGGTTTGGTGTGTCTTGTGGTGTTTGCTTTTGTGTGCTTGCCCCTTCTCATCTTATGCTATGCCGTAGTAGGCAACAGTCAGAGCATGAGCATGGGTGAGCCCAACCAGCTCCGGGCAGGCTTCTGGATATTGGCTTTCGTCACCTCAACCCTCACTTTCGCCCTTCTTGGCTTTATACAGCTGTGGCAGACCCTTGCCTCTTGCTTTGTATATGGCTCATATATCGCAAAAGAACAGAAAAAATGAAACAACGTTATCTTTTTATTGACAGAGACGGCACAATCATAGAAGAGCCCTCTGATGAGCAGATAGACGATTTCGGCAAGCTGAAATTCGTGCCGGGTGTTATACGCAACCTGTCGTTTATCAGCCGTAAGCTTGACTTCAAGTTTGTCATGGTGACCAATCAAGACGGGTTGGGCACGCCCAGCTTTCCCGAAGACACGTTCTGGCCCGTCCATAACTTTGTTATACAGACCCTGAAGGGAGAGGGAATAGAGTTTGCTGAGCAACTCATAGACCGTCATTTCCCTGAAGACAACTCGCCCATGCGCAAGCCAGGCACAGGAATGCTGAAGCATTATATAGACAATCCCTATTGCGACATGGCCAACAGCTATGTGATAGGCGATCGCGAGTCAGACCGACAACTGGCTGACAATCTGGGCTGTAAGGCGCTCATCTTGGGCGAGGACGGCCTCACGTGGGACGGCATAGCCGACAGGCTGTTTGCCGGAGAGCGTATCGCTGAGGTGCGTAGAACCACGAAGGAGACGGACGTGTACGTGAAGTTGAACCTTGACGGGAGCGGAAAGACTGATATATCCACCGGCTTGGGCTTCTTCGACCACATGCTCGACCAGCTGGGGCACCACGGAATGATGGACGTGACCATTCATACTAAGGGCGACTTGCAGGTAGACGAGCATCACACCATAGAGGATACGGCCATTGCCTTGGGCGAGTGTCTCTATCAGGCCCTGGGTGACAAGCGCGGCATAGAGCGCTATGGCTTTTGCCTGCCCATGGATGACAGCCTGTGCCAGGTGGCTCTCGACTTCGGCGGACGGCCTTGGCTGGTGTGGGATGCCGACTTCAGCCGCGAGCGTATAGGCGATATGCCCACAGAGATGTTTATGCATTTCTTCAAGAGCCTGAGCGATTCGGCCCGAATGAACCTCAACATCAAAGCCGAAGGACTGAACGAACATCATAAGATAGAGGGCATCTTCAAGGCCCTGGCACGCAGCCTGAAGATGGCAGTGAGGCGCGACATCTATCACTATGAGCTGCCTTCGTCAAAAGGTGTGCTTTGACAGAAAAACTGAATCTTTTTAGCGGTAACGCAAAACAGGCATTTTTGTAACGCAAGAATGCCTGTTTTGCATTTCAAAACCACCTCTTTTACAACCCCAAACCACGCCTTTTTGCTTTTCGCCGGTGGCATAGGGGCTTACTCGAGCCTCAGCAAGTGAAAACAGCTGCCATGAATTGTTTACGCACAATGACCTATGCGTAAAGAAACAATTATGCTTTGGTTTTCACTATTTTTAGGTATTGCCAACATATTTTTTTCTATCTACTTTTGCACCATGATTTTGATGAGACTGAACAAAAGGCTTTTTATACAGATTTGTGTATTTCATTCATGTTTGTTATCATCTGCCCAAACAAAGATAAGCGGCACTGTTGTTGACAAAGAAACCCAAGAGCCCCTTGTGGGCGCTGTGGTGCGTGTGGCCGACAAGAAATCAACAGGCGTGACAGCTGATGCCAACGGCGTTTTTACGTTAGAAGCCCCAGAGGGCTCAGATATTGTCATCACCTATTTGGGATATGCCACTCTGCGCATGAAGTTGATGCCTAATCACACTTATCAGCTCTCACCTTCTATAAAGGAACTACAAAATGTTGTAGTTACGGCAACAGAGTCGTCTTCCCTGACAAGTGCTTCCCTCATTGGAAAGCATGCCATGGAGCATCTGCAGCCATCTTCGTTTACGGATATTCTCGAGCTTTTGCCCGGAGGCATGGCTCGCGACCCCTCTCTGTCTACACCCAATACCATCAACCTGCGTGAGGTGCCTGTTACGGACGGCGACTATACCACGTCATCGCTGGGCACAGCCTTTGTTGTTGATGGTGCCAAAGTGAGTACCAATGCCAATATGCAATATCTGGCGGGAGCCTATGACAACACCGCAACATCACGCGACTTCACCAATGCCGGAGTGGACATGCGCTCTATCTCTACCGACGACATCGAGTCGGTGAATGTGGTGAGGGGTATTCCGTCGGTGGAATATGGCGACTTGACCAGCGGTCTGGTAAAGATTACTCGCAAGAAGGGGGGCAACAACTTGTCGGCCCGCTTCAAGGCTGATATGGACTCTAAGTTGTTTTACCTTGGTAAAGGATTTGAGTGGAAGCCACGCAGGCTCTCCTTAAACATCAGTGCCGACTATCTTGACAACAAGGCCGACCCACGCAATGTGTTGGAGACGTATTCGCGCATCACGCTGTCGTCGAGACTATCTAAGCAATGGCAATTAAGCAAGCATACGGCCGAATTGAATGTCAACGTTGATTATTCGGGCAGTTTTGATAAAGACAAAGTAGATCCTGAGCTTAACTATGGCGGGGTAGACCGTTATAAATCAGAATATAACCATCTTGCCACCAACCTGTCGTTTGCCTTGCGCAGTATCAGCAGCACTAGTGTCTTCCGCGATTTTCATGCTGATGTGTCTGTTTCTGCCGATTATGACAAGGCAACCCGCACCCGTCTGGTGCAGCTCGACGGTGAGACGGCCGCCGCCACTACAACCACCAGCGGTGAGCACGACGCTGTAATCATATCGCCCTATACCTATACCGCCACGCAAAGCGTGGAAGGCATTCCCGTCAGCTTATACGCCAAGGCCAACGCACTCCTGGCTTTGCCCCGCCTGCATCCGGCAAGCATGTCGCTGAAAGTGGGTGCCGACTGGCAGTTAGACAAGAACTATGGCGGCGGACAAGTGTTCGACCCTTATCATCCCGTCTATCCGGGCGTGTCGGCAAGGCCCAGAAAATATTCGTCCATACCCGCTTCGAGCATTGTTGGTGGTTATGCCGAGGCAAATGCCGGAGTGCCCTTTGGAGCCTTCAGGCTTGACCTTCAGGCCGGACTGCGTGCCACAACCTGTCTGAATCTGCCGTCTTCCTATTATCTCAACAGTAAGGTATATCTTGATCCGAGAGCCAATGTGGGCCTCACTCTTCCCACTGTGGCCTTAGGCGGCCACGAACTTATTGTCCAGCTGCGCGGCGGATGGGGCATGCACACCAAGATGCCCACCATAGACCAGCTCTTTCCTGACAAGGCATATATGGATATTGTTGAGCTGAACTATTTTAATGAGCGCAAAGACTTACGGCGTATCTTTCTGCGCACCTATGTCATCGACCCTACTAATCAGGCGCTGAAAGCCGCCAGAAACCGCAAATGGGAGGTGTCGATAGACACCCGCTGGTATGGCAACAGGCTCACCCTCACCTATTTCAACGAGGATATGAAGTCGGGCTTTCGCAGTTCGGCCCTTTATTCACCTTATTATTACAGGCGGTTTGACACCTCCGGGCTCGATGCCTCAGCCCTTGTCGCGCCCCCTGACGTGACGACGCTGCCTTATACTGAATATAACGAGCTCCTGGCCCATTATGTTACAACCAACGGCAGCCGTACATACAAGCAGGGTGTTGAGCTGACCATGACTACCCGCAGGCTTCCTGTCATCAATACCCGGCTTACTGTTACGGGTGCCTATTTCAAGACCGAATATCACAATTCACTCAATGTGATGGAGCGACCCAGCAGGGTGGTGTCCGGACAGCAGGTGAACATTGTGGGTATATATCGTGACGATGACGGCTACCTGCGCGAAATGTACAACACCAATTTTACTTTCGACACGGATTTGCCCAAGCTTGCACTTGGATTTTCGCTCTCAGCGCAATGCTTGTGGCTCACAGCCAAGACGTCAATGGCCAAAGACAATCATCCTGTGCAATACATGACATCTGATGGCGTGACGCATGATTTCGCCTCAGAAGATGCGAATGATGCCCTTTTGCAGTTTCTTGTGCGCACCAACAATGCCTCGCTTTATGAGCGCCAGACCGTGCCTTTCAGCATGAATCTCAATCTGAAAGTTACGAAAAGGCTTATCGACGACCATTTGCTCGTGGCCTTATTCGTTAACAAACTTTGGGATGCGCACCATGATTACGTACGCAACAACTTCAAGATAAGGCGTTATGTAACACCTTACTTCGGACTTGAAATCAATATAAAGATATAATACCTATGAGTGTTTCGATTGTTAAAACTCTTCACGTTGTGCTTCTTGCTGTTGTAGCGGCTCTCGGCATGGCTTCATGTCATAAGGAGTATGACGATTATGACACCACGGCCACGGTGGCTTTGGTGGCTCCCGACTCTGTTACGGTTGAGCGGATGCAAGGCACAGTGACGCTCACCAATCTTAATAACAGGCAGAGCTATTCAACCTCAGTGTTTAATGGCACCGTGGTTCAGCTGCCTCTTCTCAGAGGAGTGTATTCAGTTTCGGCCGAAGGTTCTCTGAGTTATAGAGATAAGGCGGGAGTTGTGCACACCGGTATGTTCAGGGCAACATCATCCTTCGAGCAGTTGCTTGATGTGCCCGCCCATGTGTCTTTGTCGTTCATTATCCTTTAACAAGCATGTTATCTATATTTCTTTCAGCATTGATAGCCTCCACCACTTTTCCAGACACCACTCTGTTGAGCGGCAATCCTGCTTTGCAGGTAGCAAGAATAGGCGCAAACCACACCGAAGTGTTGCTTACAACCGGCTATGCCCGGGCCGATAAGCCTCTGCTTTTTCAATTGGGTGATGGTCATCAGGCGATAAGCTTCGAAGCTCTTTCACGTATGCACCTCTCAGACAGCACCGTGGTTTGGGGCGAGGCCTCGTATATGACAGGCAAAAAACGTAATGTGACATGGAATTCTACTGCCGATTATGAGCTGCTCTATCCCTATGTGATGGGCGACACGCTGGGTGGCAATCTCAGTTGCGAGCGTTATGCCTTCAGCGGAGGATGGGCTCGGCAATATCGTCAATGGTCTATAGGGGCCCAGGTTTGTTTCAGGGCACTTCACGAATATCGTACCACCGATCCTCGTCCGCGCTCCATTGTCACCGACCTCACCGCCATGGCAGGCTTGTCTCGCAATGTGGGCCCCTATGTGGTAGCCCTCAATGTGGGTGGCCGGTTCTATAAGCAGACCAACGATGTGGCTTTCTATCGTGAAGCCGGTGCTATCCCTGAATATCAGTTTGTTGGTCTGGGAATGGATTATAAGCGCTTCTCGGGCAGCAACACCTCAGCCTATTATAAGGCAACAGGCCTCGTCTTGGGCTTTGACCTCACTCCGCATGAGGCGCATAAGCCGTCATTGTCGGCACGATATGATTATACCCCGTTCAAGCGTATATTGCCCAAGCTCAACTCCATGCCCATCACCAACCTCTACCTCTACCGATGTCAGGCTCAGGTGGTTTGGCCTTTCACAGCGTCATGGCAGGCTGAGGCCTCTGTGCACTATGAGCGACGCGTGGGCGACGAGTATATAGCAGGCTCGTCTTCAGGAACAGAATACCGCATTGTGTCGCAACTCACCATGTTTCATGCCGACAACACACTCTATACCTTATGCATCAAACGGGCAGCAACGTTGGCAGCAGGCAGGCTGCAGGTGTGTCTCTCTGCCGGTTATCATGATTTTAGAGCCTCTTATCATTATCCTTACCGCAGTGTGTCATTAGATAAGCTTCAGCCAGGCATAGAGGCGTGGTGGAAACGAGCCTTCCACGGAGGGCGGCAGCTGGCACTCAGCCTTTATGCAGAAGGCTATATAGATTTGAGGCATAGCATGACAATGCCCTATGCCACGATGGATGAGGCCAACACACGGTTTGTAGATACAACCTTCGAGCGGCTTAAGGCCTCTTATTATGGTGCCGGATTATCGGGACGCTACGACATGCCGCTAACCCGTCGCTATGGTATGTTTATGGCAGCTTCGCTCTCTGGCCTAACCGGAACACCCCTTCACTCCTTCGGAGCATCAGATTCGGTGGGCATTACTTTTTGATTTACATATTCATTAAACCATACAAAATTTCAACAAATGCGAATAACAAATTATTTTTCTTTGATGGCATTGGTCATCGGAGGCATGACGATGGCTGCTTGCAGCGACAGTGACAACGTAGATGATGTTACATCCAACATCAAGGTTCCCATAACACTCAACATGCCGTTGAATGTTCAGAAGCCTGAACTCAAGAATGCCACAGCTACTTTTACTGATGTTAACAGCAAGAAGGAATACATCGCTACTACGTTTACGCCCGACGGAGACCATTATGTAGACACGCTCACGCTGCCGCAGGGCACCTATAACGTTACGGTGAAGGGTGACATCAGCTATGCTTTTGATGATTCTACTGTCATATCCTCTAAAGTTAAATCGGAACGTCAGAATGTTCTGGCATCAGATCAGGGTGTGGTGATGGCACTAAACACCTACAAGGCACAGGACGGGCTGGTGCTTTCAGAAATCTTCTTTACCGGTACACTCACTCCGGAAGGAAAGCAATATTCTGATGATCAGTATTTTAAAATAGGCAACAACAGCGACTCGACCATCTATCTTGACGGACTGGCCATTGTGGAATCAGCTTTCCTCACTGTTGAGAAGGAAAGTTATTCGCCCGACATCATGGACAAAGCCATGACGGCTGATGCTGTTTATGTTATTCCCGGCAACGGTAAAGATCATCCTTTGGAGCCGGGCAAAGAGGTGGTTCTGGCACTCAATGCCCGCAACCATAAGGAAATTAATGCAAACTCCATAGATTTGAGCAAGGCCGATTTCGAGTTCTACGACGAGTCTTCAAATCCTGCTTACTCTGATGATGATAATCCTAATGTGCCTAATCTCATCAACTGGTATGATTATTCGGCCACTTACTTCTCACTTCACAACCGTGGCTTCAAGTCTTACGCCATCGCCCGTCCCACTGTAGATGCTGAAACGTTCATCCAGAAGTATAAGTATGTTTACACCTATAAGTACACATTCGGCGAATATTCGTTCGACATGGATGATGAAGGATTTAAGATTCCCAACGATTGGATCATCGACGGTGTGAACCTCAGCGTGGCTGATAGTTGGCAGTGGAACGTGCTTTCACCCAGTATAGACGCGGGCTGGACACATTGCGGAAGTGTAGACAGAGACCAAAACCGATATGGAAAAGCCGTGGTAAGGAAGAAGGAAAACGGTAAATGGGTAGACACCAACAACTCTACCAACGACTTCAATGCCGACGCTAAACCTTCATTGTTTAACTAATAAAACACAATAACAAGACTGTAATGAAGAAAACGATTTTCTGCCTCTTACTGCTGTTGTGCGCCTATCAGGCTTCTGCCATTGCCCAGCCGTTGCCGATGGATTCGTCGGTGCACAAAGGCACGCTGCCCAATGGGCTTACTTATTACATAGCGCATAATGCCCAGACACCGCATGTAGCCGATTTCTATATTGCACAGCGCGTGGGAAGCATCCTTGAGGAGCCCCGGCAGCGCGGCCTGGCCCATTTCCTTGAGCACATGGCCTTCAATGGGAGCCGTCATTTCCCAGGCGGCGACTCTACCATAGTGAAGTGGTGTGAGAGTATCGGCGTGAAGTTCGGAGCCAATCTGAATGCTTATACAAGCGTGGATCAGACAGTATACAATATTTCTGCGGTGCCTACTCTAAGAGAAGGTGTGATAGATTCCTGCCTGCTCATACTGAGTGACTGGAGCCACGACCTTAACCTCAGCGATAAGGAGATAGACAAAGAGCGGGGCGTTGTGAGGGAGGAATGGCGCACCCGAAGGAGTGGCATGGCCATTCAGCGGCTCATGGAAGATGCCATGCCCGTGATTTACGCCGGAAGCAAATATGCCGACTGCCTGCCTATAGGCAACATCGACATCATCAATCACTTTCCCTATCAGGATTTACGTGATTATTACCGCAAGTGGTATCGCCCCGATCTGCAAGCCATCATTGTGGTGGGCGACATAGACGTTAAGGCTGTTGAGGCTAAAGTGAAGCGGGTCTTTGGCGCTATACCGGCAAAGACGGATGCTGAGCCGCGTGTTTACTATCCTGTACCTGACAACAAGAAGATGATAGTATTTACAGCAACAGACAAAGAGCAGCCAACGGTTAACTTCTCCTTCTACATGAAGCGTGAGGCCACGCCCCGTGAGCAACGCAACACTCTCGAAGAATACAAGAGCGGATATATAAGCGACATCATCTGTTCGATGCTGAACGACAGGCTTCAGAATGTCGTGCAGAAGCCCAATCCACCTTTCATCTCAGCTTCGGTACGTGATGGCGACTTTTATGTGGCATCGACCAAAAGCGCCTTCTCAGGAAACGGGATATGCAATCCCGACTCTGTGCTTTTGAGTATCAAGGCTTTTATGGCCGAGGTGGAGCGCGCCCGGCAGCATGGATTCACGATGAATGAGATGGAAAGAGCCAAGAAAGAATGGCTCAGACGTGTGCGCATAGACTATGAGGAACGTAACAACAGGCGTAATGCCAGCATTGTGGGCAGCTGCGTGAGCAATTTTACGTCGGGTGAACCTTTACTCTCGCCCGATGAGGAGATGAACATTGCTACGAACATCAATGCTACTGTCGGACTGCAAGAGGTGAACAAGGCCGTGAAAGATATCATCACAGATGCCAATCAGGTGGTGACGATATACGGACCTGGCAAAAACGGATTTAAGATGCCTTCTTACGACGATATAGAGCATACCATTCTTACGGCTCAGGCCGACACCTATGCGCCTTATACAGAAAAGCTGCTTCCTCATACGCTCGTAGACCATAAGCCGGCACAGGGCAGCATAGTGAGCGAACAAGCTGATAAGTTCGGCTATACCCGCCTGCTGCTCTCAAATGGTATGAAGGTTTATGTGCGTAACACCGATTTTGAGACAGACGACATCAGCATGAGAGTGTTCAGCAAAGGCGGACGGTCGCTCTATGGCGTGGAGGATATGCCCAACCTTAGCTATGCGGCTGCTGTGATTGCAGCCTCAGGATTAGATACGCTGAGTGCTGATGACATTGACAAAATGCTTGCTGGCAGAACGGTGAGCGTTACGCCTTACATAGCCAGTGAGGAGGAAGGAATGAAGGGCAGTTGCGTGAATGCCGACTTAGGAACGATGCTTCAGCTCACCTGGCTATACTTCACCCGGCCGCGTCGTGACGAAGCAGCCTACAAGAGCATCATCAACCGTCAGCGTTTGTTCCTCGCCAACCGAGATGCCAATCCCATGGTGGCCTATCGCGACAGCATAACGGCCATTCTGTATGGCAACAATCCCCGACTGGCACCTGTAACAAAGGAGTCGCTTAACAAGGTGAACTTAGACCGTATCATGCAAATTTATAGGGAGCGCTTTGCCGATGCATCCGACTTCGACGTTGTTTTCACCGGCAACGTCAACATCGACAGCCTGCGCCCTCTGCTCTGCACCTATCTCGCATCACTGCCCGCAAACCACAGTAGCGAGCAAGCGCGTGACAATGGCGTCAGAATAAGGCCTGTAAAAGAAACGCACGTGATGGTCAAAAAGCAAGAGGTGCCCTCGTCTGTCACAAGTATATATCTTTCCGCACCTTTCTCTTATAATGTTGACAACGACTTGCGGTTAGACGTGCTGGGGCAGCTGCTGCGCATGGACTATACAGAGAAGATACGTGAGGAGCAGGGCGGAACCTATGGAGTGAGCGTGAGCGCTGACCTAAACGACTTTCCTGTGCAGGAAGCTGTGATGAGTATAAGGTTCAGAACCGACCCAACACAGTATGCCCGTCTCATTCCGATGGTTTATCAGGTGCTAAAAGATATGGCCGAGAAAGGGCCTGATGTGAAGAACCTTGATAAGGTGAAAGAGTATGAGACAAAGACCTACGGACAGGTAAAGATAATGAACGACTATTGGGAAACGATGATGCATGACTATTTGATGCATGACATCGATTTTGACAGTAACTATCTGGGCCGGGTGAAAGCGCTCACTGTAGACGATATACGCTCAACAGCCAAGAAGTTGCTTGCTTCAGGACATCGCATAGAAGTGACTATGTCCTCGTCTGCCCAACACTGAAGCGTATAGCTTTTTCTTGAATATAACAGTAAAAGAACTTGCCAACGGACATTACTCTGTAGGCAAGTTCTTTTGTATTTTTCTACCTATACACACTCCCCCCTAATGCCCATAAGCAGTATTCGGCCACAGCAGATTGCGGCTAGGTTGGGATAGCAGACTTCAGCCAGATTGTCGGGCGTATTACAAACGGGCCTTTTAGCTTTGCAAGAATGCCTGTTTCGCCTTGTAAAAGCGGCCTTCTTACGGTGCAATAATGCCTGTTTCGTGGCTGGCAGCCAGTGTGATGCCGGCATGTGCATATATCCTATAGTGACTTTCTTGCTGCCATTTATTTGGCTCGTTTATATAAATCGAGCAGGGTGCCGCGGGGTGTGCCCAGTGCCACAAGCATATCCAGGTCGCGTCGTGCCTCGGCTTTCTTGCCTTGCATCAGTAGTGTTTCGGCGCGGTTTAGAATGTAGTCGGTGTTGGTGGGATTGCGTATGATGGCCTGCGTGTAGTCGTATTGCGCCAGCATGTACATGCCCCGTTCCTTTTCTATGCCTCCTCTTATGGCATAGGCCAAGGCACTGTCGGGATATTGCTCTATCAAGGTGTTGGCTCCGTCCATCGCTTCGGTGTAGTGCTTGTCTTTCTCATTGAGCAGAATAAGTCCTATCTGACCCTCGAAATGTCCGGGCAGCAGTTTCAAGAAGTTTTGATAATCGATGCGTGCGAAGCCGTAGCGGTTGAGCTTTTCATTGACAAAGGCACGGAAGAACAATGCCGTGACGTTGTTGGGATGGTGTGACAGGATGATGTCATAGTCGGCCTTGGCGTACGACCATTGTTCGAGCCTGATGTTCCACGCTGCTTTTTTCAGTCGCAAGTCTACTGAGTCGGGTGCCATGGCCAGTGCCTTTGTGGCCACATCCAGACTGTCGCGCAGCGGATTGCTCTGCGCCAGGGCTCTTGTTCCCGCGCAGGCGAGCAACAAGAGCATGATAACTGTTTTTCTCATTTGGCGCAAAGTTAGTGAAAAGCCCCCTAATATTCGTGTCTGTGAGGCAACATTAAATATTATTAAGCCTTGCTCACGTAGTTGGCTATCCATTGGCCCACTTCCTCAGTGCCATAGCGTGCGCCGCCTTCTACCTGTATCTCAGGTGTCCTGACGTTAGCTTCCAGACTCTCGTCTACGGCTTTTCGGATGAGTGCGCCCTCTTCGTTGAGCCCCCAGTGCTCGAGCATCATGGCACCCGACAGTATTTGTGCCACGGGGTTGGCAATGTTCTTTCCGGCGGCCTGTGGCCATGAGCCATGCACGGGTTCGAAGAGTGGGGTGAGCTCGCCCAGCGATGCTGAGGGCTGCAGGCCCATAGAGCCCGTTATGCAGCTTGTTTCGTCGGTGAGAATGTCGCCGAAGGTGTTTTCGGTTACGATAACATCAAAAAACGTGGGCTCGGTGAGCACGCGCATAGAGGCATTGTCTATGAAGAGATAATCGGTGGTGACGTCGGGATATTTTGGCTCCATTTCCTTGGCTATCTGCCTCCACAGTCTTGATGATGCCAGCACATTGGCCTTGTCTACCACCGTGAGATGCTTGTTGCGACGTTGGGCTGTCTCGAAAGCCACCTTCAGTATGCGTTCTATTTCGGGCCGTGAATAGAAGTCGGTGTCATAGGCCTTGTCGTTGTCCTGATATTTCTCGCCGAAGTACATGCCTCCTGTCAGCTCTCTGATCACTACGAAGTCGGCCCCGCTGATAATCTCGTCCTTGATGGGCGACTTGTGCAGCAGGCACTTAAAGGTTTGCACGGGCCGCACATTGGCAAAGAGACCCAGCTTCTTTCTCATGGCCAGCAGACCTGTTTCGGGTCGTACTTTGCGTGTGGGGTCGTTGTCGTAGCGCGGGTCGCCCACGGCAGCAAAGAACACAGCATCGGCATCCTTGCACACGCTGAATGTTTCGTCGGGGAAGGGATCGCCCACTTTGTCTATGGCTGTAGCCCCGCACAGTGCCTCCTGGTAAGTAAACTCATGTCCGAACTTGGCAGCCACGGCGTTCAGCACGCGCACCCCCTGCTTCATGATTTCGGGGCCTATGCCGTCGCCCGCCAATACAGCTATTTTCTTTTTCATATATGATATATTGTTGATGTTTATTGTTTTTGTTGCCTGTTTTCTTTTTGTTCGCGTTCAGCCTCAAAGATGTTGAGCATCTTGAAGGTTGCCTTGATGGCTGCTTCGGTCTGGTCGGCATCCAGAGCATGTGTGCGTATGGTTTCGCTTCCGTTGCTCCATGTTATGACGGTCTGCACCAACGCATCGGTTCTGCCGCCTGGCGGAATGCTCACCGTATAGTTTTGCAGGATGGGGAAGGTGCGTCCGAGGTTCTGCTTGTATATCTTTCTGAGAGCCTTGACAAAGGCATCATACTGTCCGTCGCCTGTAGAGTCGGCCGAATATTCCTTGCCGTGTATGTTCACCTTGATGCTGGCAATGGGCTTCAGACCGTAAGACGTAGACACCATATAGCTCACCAGCTTCACCTTGTCGTCCAGTGTGGTGTGCTTCAGCACATCAGCCACGATGTAGGGCAGGTCTTCTTTTGTCACAATTTCCTTCCGGTCGCCCAGCTCTGTGATGCGCTGTGTTATCTTTTTTGTCTGCTCTGGCGTGAGTTCCAGCCCCAGTTCATCGAGGTTCTTGGCAATGTTGGCTTTGCCAGAGTTTTTGCCCAGGGCATATTCGCGCCTCCTGCCGAACCTTTCGGGCAGCAGGGCGTTGCAATAGAGATTGTCTTTGCGGTCGCCGTCGGCATGCACTCCTGCCACCTGCGTAAACACGTTGTCGCCCACGATGGGCTGGTTGGGCGCTATGGCAATGCCGCTGCATGCCTCTACCAGCCGAGACACGTCTATGAGCTTGCTCTCGTTGATGTGTGTGTGAGCATGAAACTGATCTTTCAGGATGGCCTGCACCGAGGCCAGCGGCGCGTTGCCGCATCGCTCACCCAGGCCGTTCACGGTGACGTGCAGCCCCTTCACCCCGCTGAGCACTGCTGCAAGCGAGTTAGACACGGCCATGTCGTAATCGTTGTGGGCGTGAAAGTCGAAGTGCTTGTCAGGATAGCGTCTCACCATCTTGCGCAGATATTCCACCACTTGCAGAGGGTTCATGATGCCCAATGTGTCGGGCAGCATGTATCTCTTGATGGGCGTATCGGCCAACGCGTCTACTATTTGAAAGACATAGTCGGGCGATTCTATCATGCCCGTACTCCAGTCTTCAAGGTATATGTTTACCTCCATGCCCAGACTCGTGGCATAATCTATCTCTTTACGGATGTCGCTGATATGTTCTTCGGGCGTTTTGTGCAGCTGGTGAGTGCAGTGCTTGAGCGAGCCTTTGGCCAGGAGGTTGATGACTTGGCCTCCGCAGCCATGTATCCAGTCGGTTGAGCGATGATTGTCTACGAATCCTAGCACCTCTATCTTACTGAGCATGCCGGCGTTTCGGGCATATTTGCAAATCATGGTCACGGCATCGCGCTCGCCCTCAGACACGCGAGCCGAAGCTACCTCCAGCCTGTCTACGTTCACATCGCGTAGCAGCATGCGGGCTATTTGCAGTTTTTCGTGAGGCAGAAACGACACGCCGTTGGTTTGCTCGCCGTCGCGCAGCGTGCAGTCCATGATTTCTATGTCGGGCTCTGCGGGCATGAACTTTGTCTTCAAGCGTTGTTCTTTTCCCATTGCTCTATTTTGTTTTTGTTCTGAAGGAGATAGTCTATGTCGTCAAGACCGTTCATCAGGCAATGCTTCTTGTAGCCGTTGATGCTGAAGTGTTCTGCCTTGCCCGTGGCGTTGTTGGTAACTGTCTGCTCGGGCAGGTTCACCGTTACCTTGGTTTGGGGATTTTGGGCTATGCTGTCGAAGAGTTCTTGCAAGAAAGTTTCGCTGACAACAACGGGCAGCACAAAGTTGTTGAGCTCGTTGTTCTTGTGTATGTCGGCGAAGAAGGAGCTGATGACCACCCTGAAGCCATAGCCTGCAATGGCCCAGGCGGCGTGTTCGCGTGAGGAGCCGGAGCCAAAATTCTTTCCCGCAACCAGTATGCAGCCGGAGTAGCGGGGGTCGTTGAGCACGAAGTTCTGGTTCAGCGAGCCGTCTTTGTTGTATCGCCAGTCTCTGAAAAGGTTGTCTCCAAAGTGTTCCTTGTCGGTTGCTTTCAGGAAGCGGGCGGGTATAATCTGGTCTGTGTCTACGTTCTCCAGGGGCAGAGGCACGCAGGTGGATGTTATGACATTGAATTTTTGTTTCATCTTTTTCTTCTCTTTTAAGTGTTCATGTTGCAATTTACAGCGTTCTGGCATCCGTAATCTTTCCCGTCACGGCAGCAGCGGCGGCTGTTAGGGGAGAGGCAAGCAGGGTGCGCGAGCCGGGTCCTTGCCTGCCCTCGAAGTTGCGGTTACTGGTAGAGACGCAGTATTTTCCCGCGGGCACCTTGTCATCGTTCATGGCCAGGCAGGCCGAGCAGCCAGGCTGGCGTATCTCGAAACCGGCATCGTGCAGGGTCTTGTCTAATCCCTCATCTTTTATTTGCTGCATGACATGCCATGAGCCTGGCACCAGCCATGCCACCACATGTGGCGCCTTGTGGCGCCCTTTCACCACAGAGGCAAAGGCCCTGAAGTCTTCTATCCGGCCATTGGTGCACGCACCCAGGAAGACATAGTCTACGGGATGGCCCAGCAGCTTTTCTCCGGGATTGAGATTCATGTACTTAAGACTCTTGATGAACGATGCTTGCGATTCTTTCTCCACCTCGTCGAGCGTGGGTATGCACTCTGTTATGCCTATGCCCATGCCGGGGTTTGTGCCGTAGGTGATGCGAGGCTCTATGTCGGCCCCGTTAAAGGTCAGCTCCTTGTCGAACACGGCATCGTCGCCGCTCTTCAATGTGCGCCAATAGGCCACCGCCTTGTCCCACTCTTGGCCTTTGGGCGCATAGGGTGTGTCCTTGAGATATGCAAATGTTTTGTCATCAGGAGCCACGAATCCGCCCCGGGCTCCCATTTCTATAGAGAGGTTACATAGCGTGAGCCGCCCTTCCATTGACAGGTTGCGCACCACCTCACCGGCATATTCTACAAAATAGCCTGTTGCTCCTGACGTGGTGAGCTGTGCCATGAGGTAGAGCGCCACATCTTTTGCCGTTACTCCGGGGCGCAGGCTGCCCTCTATGCTGATGCGCATAGACTTAGGTTTCTGCTGCAAGATGCATTGCGTGGCCATCACCATCTCTACCTCAGACGTTCCTATGCCGAAAGCCACTGCGCCCACCGCGCCGTGCGTAGAGGTGTGAGAGTCGCCGCACACAATGGTCATACCGGGCAACGAGAGCCCTTTCTCCGGTCCCACCACGTGTATGATGCCGTTGTCGGGGGTGTTCATCTTAAACTCGGTGAGCCCAAACTCGCGGCAGTTGCGGTCTAGCGTGTCAACCTGCTTCTTAGACAGAGGCTCCTCAATGGGCTTGTCCTGGTCGTGAGTGGGTGTGTTATGGTCTGGCATACAGAAGATGTGGTCGGGGCGGAAGCATTTCAGTCCGCGTTGGCGCAGTCCGTCGAACGCTTGCGGAGAAGTTACCTCGTGGCAGTAAAGACGGTCGATGTAAAGTTGCGTAGGCCCGTCTTTCACCACCTGTACAACATGTTTATCCCAAATTTTGTCGAAGAGTGTGTTCATGCTTCTAATTGTTTGATTTTCTGTGCGTTATGTTATTGGTTGCGAAACAGGCATTCTTGCGCTGCGAAAAGGGCGTTTTGGCCTTGCCAAAAGGCCGCTTTTGCAGGGTCATCATGCCTATATGGCGTTTGCATGTGGGTGTGCTGTTATTTCCTGAACTTATTGATACAGTCTATATATGCCTCAACACTGGCCGTTACGATATCGGTATCGGCTCCGAAGCCATAATACATCTGTCCGTCGTATTCCACCTGCATGTGCACCTTGCCTACATCGTCAGAGCCCTTTGATATGGCCTGTATGGTGAATTCCTTGAGTGTCATCTGCTTGCGTATGATGCGCTTGAGTGCCTTGATGGCCGCGTCGACCGGTCCGTTGCCCGAACTGGATTCCTCAAACTTCTGTCCGCTGATGTCAAGTCCTATACTTGCCACGCTTCTGACGCCCTTTCCGGTTGTCACTTGCAGATAGTCGAGCTTCACGGTATGCGTTTCGGCAGCGTCGGCACCGGCCAGCATGAGCACGTCGTCGTCGGTTATCTCCTTCTTTCTGTCGGCCAGCTTCAGGAACTTCTGGTATATCTCGTCCAGCTTTTGCTCATCTTTCACGTCAACGCCGTTCACTTCGAGCCTGTATTTCAGCGCTGCCCTTCCGCTGCGAGCCGTCAGAACGATGGAGTTATCATCGAGTCCCACATCCTTGGGGTTCATTATCTCGTAAGTCTGTGCATTTTTCAGCACGCCGTCTTGGTGAATGCCGCTTGAGTGAGCAAAGGCGTTGCGCCCCACGATGGCCTTGTTGGGCTGTACCGGCATGTTCATCAGCGAGCTCACCATGCGCGACGTGGGGAATATTTTGGTGGTGTTGATGTTGGTCTCAATGCCCAGCCCTTTATGACATTTCAGTATCATGGCAATCTCCTCGAGCGATGTGTTGCCTGCCCTCTCGCCTATGCCGTTGATGGTTACCTCCACCTGGCGCGCTCCGTTCAGCACACCCTCCAGCGTATTGGCCGTTGCCATGCCCAGGTCGTTGTGGCAATGAGTGGATATCTGCACGTTCTCAATGCCTTCAACATGCTCCATGAGGTAGCGTATCTTTGCTCCATATTCCTCAGGAAGGCAATAGCCCGTTGTGTCGGGTATGTTCACCACGGTGGCTCCGGCCTTCACTACGGCCTCGATGACGCGTGCCAGATATTCGTTGTCGGTGCGTCCGGCATCTTCGGCATAGAATTCTACATCCTCAACATATTTCTTGGCATATTTCACAGCAGCTACGGCGCGCTCCAGTATCTCGCTTCTGTTGCTGTGAAACTTGTATTTTATGTGTTCATCGCTTGTTCCTATGCCTGTGTGTATGCGCTTGCGGCGAGCGTACTTCAGCGATTCGGCCGCCACGTCGATGTCTTTTTCCACAGCGCGCGTGAGGGCGCAGATGGTTGGCCACGTAACGGCCTTGCTGATTTCTTCTACAGAATGGAAGTCGCCCGGACTGGATATGGGGAACCCTGCCTCTATTACATCCACGCCAAGTTGCTCCAACTGTTTGGCAACCTGAATCTTCTCTACTGTGTTAAGCTGGCATCCGGGCACCTGCTCGCCGTCGCGCAGCGTCGTGTCAAAAATATAAAGCCTGTCGCTCATAAGCATTCTATGTTTTGTTTCTTACGTTCCTTTTATAATAAAAAAGCCTTCCGCACTCCATTGGAAGTGAGAAAGGCATTGCAGTATCTATATTGTCAGCATTCAGCACATATCATCACTTCCGGCTGTGTAACGCAGTCGAATAATAATAATGGCTGATAGTGACAACGTATTCATCATGTTTTGTATGTTATTTTGAATTTGAGTGCAAAGTTATAACATTTTACTTTAATCGCAAAACAAATCATAAGTTTTTTAATATTTAATGTTATTATTTTATACTAACAGCCATTTTCTGCTATAATAATATAAGGTGGCAGCCCCTATTGCCCATCTTCAGCCCAACATTCGGGCACACTCTGTGTGTAAGGCAGGCAGCTTGCGTGCTCATGGGCTGGTTTTACACATGATTGCTCATCCTCTTTCCGTCTGGCAGAATGGTTTTTTAGCCTGTAGAAAAATAAAAAGCAAGAATAATTTTGCAGTTACAAAAAAATGTATTAATTTTGCA
>DLDC01000045.1:21188-25047 GCA_002480935.1 Prevotella sp. UBA7782
TTCGAACCCCATGCGAGTCACTTCAACTGATTAAGGACTCTCCATGATGGAGAGTTTTTTTTGTTTTTGGCTGAAAGAAGAAGAAAACAAACAGGCTTTCATTCACTTTTCGTTTTCATTTATAAATTAGGTGTATGCATCTGCTCCTTCTCCTGTTGGCTTTTCCTCACATGTAAGTATTTGCCATGCGTGTTATTTTCCACAATACAATAGGGCGGTTATCAAAAAAAGTTGTATATTTGCAGCATTAACTAAAAACAAAAAAATGCGAGGTTGCTTGATTATAATTGCCGTATTGTTTATTTATGCCTTGATATTCGGTGAAAATATGGGTGAGGCTCTTGAATACACATTGTATATTGTGCTTGCGTTAGTCCTTCTTCTTTTTGTAACAGCAATTATCCGTGCAATCATCCATTCGGGTGATGATAAGCTAAAAACAGGCATGAATAAGGATGGGGCGAAAGCGGATGGGGCAGAGAAGCATGATGTCTCGCAATCGGCTTTCATGCTGATGGGTGATGAACAAGATGATGACAGCCATGCAGCTGTTGTGGGTAATGATGAAACCAAACGTGAAACAGTTGTGGTGAAGTTGTCTCTGCTGCAATATCAAGGTTTGGAGACAGCAGTGAAGAGAGGGCTTGATTTTTGCAAAAAGATGAGCCAGGATGATGATTTGCGCAAGACGTTCTTTCAGCAAGCAGTTAACTCGGGTGTCTATAAGGAGTACTCGGCTGATGATTTCTTCCATACTTTGAGATTTTTTCTTGCAAACGACCTCTTTGATTGCTTCAATCACCTAGGCCATAAGCTGGAAGATATTGCCAGGACGCACTCTCGTGTTCAAATAGATTATACCGACTCGGCNNCAGGCTCTCTTGGCTACGCTTTCGTTGCTTACGGATAAGGGAGCCGACTATCAGTCGTTCAAGGAGGAAATACTGTCTGTAAACCAGCAGGAAGGCACTCCGTTTGATGCTGAAATCAGAGAGGCAACAGAAAAGACGCTTCCCGTTTATTTAAATTCCGGGGCTTCCATAACGGCTGAAGGGGTGGATGACTTCAACATGGTGCTCTTGCTGCGCTCCTTTAACAAGGAAGAATATATCCCGGAGATAAGGAAGGTGTACTATGATTTTGCCGAGGCCGTAGCTTTCTCAGATCATGATAAGGATGGCACGGAGGCCGCCTGGCTGGGTGAACTGAAGGAAAAGATAGTGACGAAATCGGTTACGCAACAGCCTTCACAAGCTGACGACTCAGGCAAGGCAGGCACTCAAAGGCAAGATACTCAAGGGCAGGCCGTGTGCGATGCCGATGTTAGCCCCATGAAACAGCTTGACGGTCTCATCGGGCTCGGACAGGTGAAGACGGAATTGCAAACTTTAACCCGATTCATAGAGGTGAACCAGAAACGCCAGAAAGCCGGATTGCGAGTGGCCAGCATATCTTATCACTGCGTGTTTGCCGGTAATCCGGGCACGGGCAAGACCACTGTGGCCAGAATATTGGCAGGCATATACAGGCAGCTGGGCATACTCAAGAAGGGTCAACTCGTTGAAACCGACCGCTCAGGACTGGTTGCTGAATATGTTGGTCAGACGGCCGTCAAGACCAATAAAATCATAGACAAGGCTCTGGGGGGCGTGCTTTTCATAGACGAAGCCTACACACTGGCCCAAGGAGGCGAGCAGGATTACGGCCGAGAGGCCATAGCCACTTTGCTCAAACGTATGGAAGACGACAGAGAACGGCTGGTGGTGATCCTTGCAGGCTATACTCAAGAGATAGAACAGTTTATCAGTTCAAACCCCGGTTTGCGGTCGCGGTTCAACAGATACATTCATTTTGAGGACTATAGTGAGGAAGAGCTCTTTCAGATTTTCCTCTTGCAAGCCAAGAAATATGATTACAAGCTCAACGAAAGTGCCGAAGAAAAACTTCATTTGCTATTACGACAGAAGATAGCCGATAAGCAGAAAGACTTTGGCAATGCCCGTTATGCGCGCAACCTCTTTGAGAAGGTGATAGAAAATCAGGCTGTGCGACTTGCCAAAGCCGGAGATATAAGCAAGGCCGACCTTACCGTCATTACGCAGGATGACGTGTTTGAGTAACCAAGAGCCCATTGCTGATGCGGCCGGGAATAGAATCTTATGTCAAAAATATATACATAAGAGCATCTGTAAAAGCTCCTTCGGGAAGTGCTTACAGGCACAACCATCAGCCTTAGAGAGTATTCCTGGCCGGTCTTTCCTATGCAATAAGACAATGTAAAAACAATATTTTTAAATAGAAAATTTTGCATTTAAAGGGAAATCAACTATATTTGCACTAGTCATTGAAGAAAATACAAACGCATGAATCAAAAAGAAGATATCGAGAAAGCTATTGAAGTAATGAGGAAGGGCGGCGTGATTCTATACCCTACAGACACGGTTTGGGGAATAGGATGCGACGCTACAAACGCCGAGGCGGTGGCCAAGGTGTACGCCATCAAGCAGCGCGACGACTCAAAAGCGCTGATTTGCCTTGTAGACAGCGACGACCGCCTGCAGCGTTATGTGCGCAACGTGCCCGACGTGGCATGGCAGTTGATAGACGCCATAGACAAGCCAACGACCGTTATACTTGACAATGCCGTTAATCTGGCCCCCAATCTGATAGCTGCCGATGGCTCTATAGGATTGCGTATCACCCACGAGCCATTCAGCCATGAGCTGTGCTACCGTTTTCAGAAAGCCATCGTGAGCACGTCTGCCAATATCTCCGGCAATCCTCCGGCACAGAATTTCTGCGACATCGACCCCCGTTTGTTGGAGGCCGTAGACTATGTTTGCCAGAGCAGGCGCAATGAGAAGAAGCCCCATAAGCCCAGTGCTGTCATCAAGCTTTCGGCCGATGGCGAAGTAACCATATTGCGTAAATAAGACGGGAAAGAGCATTGGCAGGTAGTATGGACAGTCAATTACATGATATAGCATATCGTTCATCCTTGTTGGGACGTTTGGCCTCTTGGCGAGAACAACACATCTCAGACCGTCAGTTCACCCTTTTGTTGTCGTTCCTCGTGGGCTTCCTGGCATCGGTAGCTGCCTATGTGCTGCATCTGATGATACATGAGATACAGCACCTTTTGCGCTCCGGCTTCAGAATGGAAACATTCAACTGGCTCTATTTGGTCTTTCCTGTCGTGGGCATTTGGCTCACCAGTCTCTTCGTGCGCTATGTTGTCAAGGATAACATATCCCATGGCATCACCCGTGTGCTGTATGCCATATCCAGCAAACGCTCTTATCTACGCGCCCACAACACGTGGTCCAGCATCGTGGCCTCGTCTATCACCATTGGCTTTGGTGGTTCGGTGGGAGCCGAGGCCCCCATTGTGCTCACCGGTTCTGCCATAGGTTCCAATCTGGGCCGCATCTTCCACATGGATAATAAGACCATGATGCTGTTGGTGGGTTGTGGTGCTGCGGCTGCTGTGTCGGGCATCTTCAAGGCTCCGATAGCCGGTTTGGTCTTCACACTAGAGATATTGATGCTTGACCTCACCATGGGTTCGTTGCTGCCCATTCTTATAGCCAGTGTTACGGCAACGTGCTTCTCTTATCTCTTCACGGGCTCGTCGGCCATGTTCAACTTCCACATGGATGGCAGCTGGCAGTTGGAACGTGTGCCCGCCACCATTCTGCTGGGCGTTGTGTGTGGCTTCCTTTCACTCTATTTCATGCGGGTCATGACGTGGTGCGAGAATGGTTACGCCCGTCTGTCCAGCAGGCCATGGGCCAAGCTTGCCGTAGGCGGTTTGGTGCTGAGCACGCTCATCTTTCTCTTTCCCTCGCTCTATGGTGAG
>DLDC01000208.1:0-7051 GCA_002480935.1 Prevotella sp. UBA7782
CCCCTTCGGGGCTGAGAGGTTAGTGGCATTTGCTGTCCCCAGTCTGTTCTCGCTTCGCTCGCCCAAACTGGGGTTATGGATAAGTCAACCCCCTTCGGGGCTGAGACAACTGACTGCGTCTGCTGTCTGAACAGCCACTTACAGGTTGTAGCTGAAGGTGTCTGGTGCTTCTTCGGCAATGTCCCCATCTTCCCATTCCGTTATGTTCTCCTCACTTTTGATACTGTTGCCTTTTGCGCTATCTATAGGGTCTTCTGGCTTTCCCCCTCCGGACAGGTTCATGAACGTTGCAGATTGCAAAACAGCCGTGTTGCAATGGGGAGCCTGATATGATTTCTTCATTTTGCTTAAGATGGTTTTTGTATTCGTCTACTTATGTTTTGTGTTGTTACTTTCCGATATATTTTTTGCCGTTCTGCACGATGATGCCTCTGTAGCCTGACTTTACGCGCTGTCCTGACAGGTTGTACATGGGCTTGGCTGGGTCGGGCGCACCCGTTTCTATCGTGTTGATGCGGTCTGTGATGCCATCGGTAGAGATACTGAACTCCTTTCCGCTTGCCGTGGCGGGTATGATGAAGTAGGCTCTGAGGCCTTTGAGCAGGTTGCTGCCTGTGGGCGGTACCACCTGTTGGGTGCCCAAGCTGATGAACAGATTGTCATCGGGGCTGAGCAGTTTTCGGGTGTAGGTGCCCTCAAAAGAGTAGCCGTCGTATTTGTCTGCCGCGCTGCTTGGGCTGGTTACTTCGATGTCCTTGGTGAGAGTGAGCGTCTTTATGTCCTTCGTGGGCTTCACGATGAAGGGCTGTCCGGCCTTTACGGAGGTGGCATTGCTGAAGAGGAAGGTGTTGCCCCTGACGCCTGTGAAGGTCTGCAGCGTCACGCTCGCCGGCTCGAAGTCGGCTGCCTCGACGGCAAAGGGCAGGCACACGGCGTTCCATTTGTCCTTTACCAGCGCTCTTTTCACCGTTACCGTCACCCCTTTGGCTGCCACGGGCGTGTAGTCGGTGGCCAGTTCGTCGAGCACGAGCGTGTTTTTGGCAGCATCCCAGTTGTTGGCTTGATAGATGTTGATGTGGCTTGTGGCCACGTTGCTCATGGTGTTGCCCTTCTGGCACACCGCCTTCACCGTGGCCGTGGCATAGAGGTTGAACGGCTGAGTGTAGAGGCTGGCCTTGTCGTTGGGGTCTTTGCCGTCGGTGGTATAATATATTTTGGTTCCCTCGGGTGCCGAGATTGTCACCGTTTGCCACAGCTTGCTGCTGGTATAGCCGTCCTCAGTGGCTGTTCCGGTGGCCGTGATGGTGGGTGCCTGCAGCTTTTGCGGGGCGAAGGAATTGTCCTTCAGCACGTAGCCCAACTTCTCTGCTTCCAGCGAAGCCCATATAAAGGGTCCCGTGCCCTTGCTGTCGTTGGCGACCACTTCGAACGATTTGATGTAAGAAGCGTAAGAGCCGTCATAACCCTTGTCCGGGGCCATATTCAGGCTGCCCATCTTGCAGCATTTTGTGAGCTTGATGGTGTTGTTGGTGTCGTCTGTGACAAACTCTTTCACCACGCCGCAGTAAGCCGCCTCGCCCGCCTCCTTATAGGTTTCGTCGAGCCAGCCCTTGTTGTAGCCCTTGAGCAGACAATAGCTGAAGATGGCTGATGCGGTGGACTCCAGATAGTTCTTTATGCCGCTCACGTCGGCCTTCGTCATTTTTGAGCCGTCGTGAGTGAGGTCCTGGTCCGTGTAGTTGGCATCAAGCACCTGATACCACACATGGGTTTGTTTGTCCTGAACGGCCACCACACCCTTCATGATTTTCTGAAACAGGGCGAGTATGGCCTGATAGTTTTTGTCTGACGGGCTGATGTTGCAGGCCTGCATGTTGTCCATCACCTCCATGCACGCCATGGCATACCATCCCATGGCACGTGCCCAGGCATGCGCGCTGCGTCCCGACGTCTTATCCAGAGCCTCTTCGTCGGCATAAGGCCAAGCGAACTTCTTGGTGGCCCATCCCTGCTGCTTGGTGTTGTCATAGGCGTGCCGCCACAGGTTCTTGCCGGAGTCGTAGGTCAGGGCGTCTACCCATAGCAGTTGGTTGGCGGCGTCGGTGAAGTACTCGGCGGTCTTTTCAGCGTTGTAGTCGTCGGTCTTTTCAGCGTTCTGTTCCGGTCCTGCGAGGGTGTAGAACGGCAGGCCCATGAACGTTCCGTCGAGCCATACCTGCTGGTTGTAGGTAGATTTATGCTCCCATGGCGTATAGGTCTTGCTCAGGTTGGAGGGCTTGACGTAGAGGTCTTTATATGTCAGTCGCTCGAAGGTTCCATCGCTCATGTACTTCAGCACATAGTCTCTGATGGTGCTGTAGTTCTTCAGCTCGGTGTCAGGAAAGTGCCTGTGGTAGCGCATAAAGAAGCGCAGCGGCCTGACATAGTCGAGCTGCGTGCTCCAGTTGCCTTTTTTGTCTTTGTAGGCATTTTGGTAGTCGAAGCCATCGTTGATTTTCGTGATATAGCTGTTCACGCTGTTCAGCACGTCATCGGCCTTCAGCTTTGTGTCGGCATCGTTGTAATAAGCCAGATAGGTGTCCATCATGGCTTCGAATACGAGGCTGATGTCGTAATGATACGTGGTTTTCGTGTTGCAAAGTGAGTTGGCCATCCACTCACTGTAGCGTGTGTAGCTGGTTGTTGTACTGCTTTTGGGCTGTGCCAAGGTGTTTGCAGAACCTGAAAGCAGCAGGGTGGCGGCGAGCAATAGCTTGGCCGGCACGTTGGCAATAGCTGAATGTTTCATGCGGTGTTATGTGTTATGATAAAGCAAAGAAGGGAGAACGCCTGTCAGCGTCCTCCCTCTCATGATGTGTGAGCTTATTTCCAAAGATTATAGTTGGTGGGTGAGGACTCATCCTCATCCTCATCAAAGAATGTATTGCCCTTGGCTTCGTGGGGGTCACCGTTAACATCTTGATCGTTTTTTTGTGAATTTCCGATTCCCGCCGATCCTGCCTNNGCCAAGATGAGCGGACCGTGTGCCATATAGCTAATGTTGCACACGGGTATGATATATTTGCGTTTCATGCTGTTTTATTTCTTAATGATGATTTTATGTCCGTTATGAATATATATGCCGGGGGCAGTGGGCTGGGCCACCTGCACGCCTGACAGGGTGTAATAAGCGTTGTCGGCCTTATCGGCGTCTTGCTGCACGGTCTGTATGGCCGTGGGCTCATCGTCTACGATGGTTATCTTTGCGCTGATTGTCTCTCCCTCTTTTTCTTTGTTACGGAAGTAGATGTTCTCCTTGCTGCCCTTAGGCAGTTGCAGATAGGCTGTGTGCCGCCAGTTGTTCTTGTTCTGGCGGGTGTTGTCTTCGTAGAAGCTGAAGAAGCCGTAATAGTCATCTGTGCCGTCATACTTGGCGCAATCCTTCCAACGGTTGAATGCCATGTTGATGTTGCCATCTTTGTCGTAGGTGCTGATGTGTGGCTGATAGTCTTTGTCAGCGGCGATGAGCATGTTGTCTGTCAAGTTAGGTGTTTGGGTTCTTCCGCCTGAGCCGTGCACGGATATGCCCTTGCCGTCGATGCCGTCGTTGAGCAACTGCGCCTGTGTGAGCGTTGCGCTGTAAAGCAGTACGCCAGTTTTAGGAGGCAGATAAGATTTTCCAGTGGCACCTACATCGATGCTCTTGGCAATGAACGCATTTTTGTCCTTGTCATATCCTGTGATGATGTAAGCCTGAATGCCGTCTCTGAAGACACGGTTAGATGTAGAGCTGTACGAGCGCCATGAGCCTCCTTCCTGCTTCTTGTAGGTATAGGTTACGGTGTTGCTGTATACGCCGTCGAGATAGGTCACGGCTCTCACCACGTCGCCGCTGTTCACGGTGATCTTGTTGTTAACAGAATAGAGCTGTGCCTTGCTGATGTCGGTGATGTCGCCCGGTTGGTTTATGGTGTAGTAGACGCTGGCGTAAGGAGTGGCGGTAGAGGCTACGACAGGCAGTTTGGTATTCTCGTCACCAATAAACCAGTATATACCGCCCTTGTTGCCTGGTGTGAGTACGGGGTCTTGGAGGTCAACATATTCGAATGTCTCGGTGGATATGGCACTATATTGATTGTTCTTGAGTTCGGGGTTGTAGCTCACGGCATAGACGGTGGCGTCTCGCTTGATCAGTGTTATCTCACCAACATTGTCGATTGCCACCTTGTTATTTCCTTTTACAATTTCTTCTGCCGATGGTTTCTCGGCGTCTTTGTCTACCACCACGTAGTAAGCATCGCCCTTTTGCTTCATGTCGCTGGTGTTTGCCGTTACGGTAACCTTAAGGTCTTTGAAGTATTTCTTGCCATCGGGATTGATGATAGGCGGCATCATGTAGCGCGGGTCGGTGACGGTGAGTGACACCGTGGTGACGGCAGCGTCGTAGCCTATATTGGTCGAGTTGTCGGTAATTTTACCATCTGTGTCTGTATTAAAGATATTCACCTTGTTGGTGAAGATGGTGATGTAAGCACGGCCAGCCTTGCCGGTGAAGGTAACATTGCCGTCCTCATCTACCGAAGCTATCTCGGGGTTGTTGCAAATATATCTATAGCTGACGGGGTTCTTGGATTGATAGTCAATGAGGGTGCTTATGTCAAGAGACGTGTTGGGGTCCTTGGCATCATAGAAACTAACGTTGATTTGTGAGGTTTTTTTGCCGCCTTCTATTTCTTCGGCAGTGGTCTCTATTTTCTCGGGCTCGGCTTTGAGCACAGCCTTGTTGCGGTCGGTGGTGTACCAATAATACACCACGGTCACGTCGCTGGCCACGTCGTAGGTCTTGTCACCGTAGCTCACGTTGTGCTTCACCTGCAGAGCCGTGGTGCGGCGCGCGGGAACCTTCACGGTTGAGAATATACCGATGGTTCCTGCTCCGTGCTCGCCCAGCTGCAGGTTGGGCTCGGCCATGAGTTGGAGTGCTGTATATGTTTTGCTACTGCTGTATTTGGCGAATACGGTGTTTCCGGTAGCGCCAGTGGTTACGGAAGATTCTGAAAGAGTAAGTATGGTGTTGGTGTTCGGGTCTTTGTCTTGCCCGTCTTCTTTATTCGTCTCAGGCGCAATAGTGGGGGGGGCAATAGTTGTTGTCGTTCCGTCGACTTTCAGAGTGAGGGTGTAGATGGTTGAGTAGCCATCGTAGGGAGAATAAATAGCTTTGCCTTTTTTGTCAGTCCCGGGCTTAGACACTTGTACGCTCAGCACGATGGGTTGCGAAGAGGTATAAGAAGCAAAGACGGGTATGCCATGCTGGTAGACCAGGGATTTTCCGTTGTTGATAAAACCGTTTTTTTTGCCGTTTTAGTGGAACTGAAGTCATCAGCTGTGGCAGACTTTGTTCCGATGAGATAGCTGAATGCCGCATCTTCGGGGAAGTTGTTGGCTTGCAGTTGGATTAGTGTGCCGTTGGGCACAGTCAGATTGTCGCTTAGCGTGGTGGTGCCGCTCATAAAGGTGATGGAGGGCGTGTCGCCATCGTCATTGGGCAATGCCCTTGCCGACATCTGCAGGCATGTCACGGCAAGCAGCAATGTGAGTAAATGTTTAAAGTGCGTCATAATAGTTTAATCATTTGCAGCATGTTTGTTTTTGATTTTGTCTTATAAGAAGAAGGCCCGAAGGCCCGGTTTGCACTCTTTTGCCTTGTAGCGATGAGCCTTATGCTGCATTCGGGCTCTCTGCTATAGGCAAGAGTTGTTGGCTTAGCATTGTTTCTTTGTCTCTTTTTTCTCGGTTTAGCCAACGGTTTGTTGTATTTTCTCAGAATATCACTGATACCTTCTTGTTTTAGTGTCCTACATCATCATTGTGCAGGAAAGTAGCCTTGGTTGGTATGGGTTGGGGTAGAGTCGATGCTCTCTTCCCTTCTTGCCTTTGCTAAATTGCGATTGCAAAGCTAATACTTTTTTGTATATAAGACAAATCTTTTTGTATTACAAATACGTTTTTTAACACTTTGACTCTTAATAATTCCGTTTTTAATGGGATGGCGTGGCCATTTGGTGTGTTAGGTCGGGTTGTGAAAAAAAGAATGATGATAGAAGAAAAACAGTAAGAAGGCCATGGTGGTGGTTGAGGCAANNAACGTGCGTGACGGATTGTGTAAACAAATATGCCTTTGCTGGCCTAAGGCTCTGATGCCTTTTCGGCTTCTACGCTGTTGCCGGGCAGGCAGTCGGCGCAGTGGCTTTGCATGGCTTTTGATGAGCGCAGGCTGAACTCGCAGCCACAATAGAGCTGGTTGTAGAAATGGTAAGCCTTGAGCAGGGCATTGCGACGGTCTTGCAGTCCGCCTTTGCGCCAGTTTTGCGCCCAGAAGAGGGTGCCGGGCACCTCGGCCTGTGCCCTCAGTCCGGCCTCCGACACCTGTTCGATGCTCTTCCAGCGTGATGAGGCCAGCGTGGTGGCAAAATAGGTGAGACCGAGCTTGGCCGTCATGTGTGCCGCCGCCAACAGGCGCACGTAGAAGCATTGGCTGCATCTGCGCCCGCGCTCGGGCTCATTCTCCAGTCCGCGAATGTCGCTCAGCCATGCCCGGTGATCGTAGTCGCCGTCTATCCACCTCAGGCCCAGGCTCTCGGCATGCCGCTTGCTCTCCTCCTTGCGTATGTTGTATTCTTGCAAAGGATAGATGTTGGGATTATAATAGAATATGGTGGGTTGCACGTCGTGTGCCATCATCCACTCCACGATGGCTGTTGAGCAGGGTGCGCAGCAGGCATGAAGCAACACTTGCCGGGCTCCCTTGGGTATTATGATTTCGTTTTTCTTTTTCATCTGCGTTGCAAAGTTAACTGAATTAGCGCGTCCCACCAAACAAAATCCTGTTTTTCGGGGTTGGCATGTCTCTTGGGCGGGGCTGTGAGTGCCTCATGGGTTAATGCACCACAGAGTTTTGCACTTCTAACAGGAATTAGCGCAGGCGCTGGTAGCGGCGGGTGAGACAGAATCGTATTATAAGCCTATACAATATAGGATGATAAATTATTAGGATTTATGTTCTTATAATTTA
>DLDC01000208.1:7107-7368 GCA_002480935.1 Prevotella sp. UBA7782
CCGATAGGAATACAGACATTCAGCGAGATCCGAACCAAGGGATTCTTGTATGTTGACAAGACTCAATACGTATACGATGTTTGTCACCCCGGCAAATTCGTTTTTCTATCGCGTCCTCGCCGCTTCGGCAAGTCACTGTTGACAAGCACCTTTAACGCTTATTTCTCCGGCAGGAAAGAGCTGTTCAAAGGACTGGCGATAGAGAAACTCGAAACGGAGTGGAAGCATTATCCCGTGTTGCACTTCTCTTTGGCCTCTGCC
>DLDC01000018.1 GCA_002480935.1 Prevotella sp. UBA7782
GCTGCTCCGTCACGTTCTCCTTGATGAGTTGGAGACACTGAGCCCAGAGCGCATCGTGTTTTACGTTCATTGCTTTCGAAGATTAATATATTGCTTCTACTCCAGCGACTTTCTTTGAATTGTTATGCAAAGGTAGTTATATTTTCAGAAATAACCATATCCTTGAAATATTAATAATGGCATTAAAAGTGCAAAAAGTGCTACATTTTAGACACTTAACGACTTTCTCCGCTGATTATATTGGCCTATATAGTTTGCTTTTTTATAATGTTCTGTAAATAAGAACATTGCAAATGAATTTACAAAATTGTTGCAAGAATGGTGAAACATTGTCAGGTGATAGTGAAAGTGGCTGATAAACACGTTACTTTGCCGGATTTATTAGAGCGTGGAACTTTAAATATGATATTTAGACATAATTTAAATAGTGGCGTCATGTCGTTAATTTTTTATCTCATTTGCATCGCTACCAGCCATAACTGATTTATATCAATGCATCTCTTGTGGCTTCATTCACCGGGCCGCATAATAGGCTTTGTGGCACGACTTTGTGACAGTGCTGAGCGAAATGGGCACTTTGACCGTGTAAAAGTACCTGTTTTGCCGTGCTAAAAGGCAACTTTTGGGTGCTAAAACCATGCATTTGGGTTTTAAGACGGTTCGACAAGGAACGTTTCAAGTGCTGAGTAAGGATGCGCGCGTCTCTGGTAAGCAGCAACAAATATACATCCACTGCAGGNNACGACCCCTTGTGGCCGTGCGCAAGCGAATGACAATCGAGTTAAGAAGAACAATAAGATTACCTGTATACGCTCCTTTCGGACGCACAGGTAGCTCATCCCTACTGCTCAGGATGTGATGAACGTGGCTCGCAAAGAGGATATTACCCTGCGTGTTGCGTCATCCAACGGCTTATTTATCCTTTCGTCCGAAGAGCGAGAAGTGAACGTAGCGCTTGGGATGAGCCTTGAGGTTGACCAGCAGTGAGTCGGCGTCGCGCATGGTTTGCGTGAGGTTGTTATACAGTTCGGGGTCGTTCATCAGCTTGCCCAGCGACCCTTTGTCGTTATTGAGCTTGGCCGTGAGCTGCTGCATATTGGTCAGCAATCTGTTGACGTTGTTCATAGTGCCCTCTACATCCACGCTGTTCACCTTGCCGTTAACGTTTCTGAGCAGCAAACTGGCGTCGCCCAGCGTGCCACGTGCCGCTGTCACCGTGCCGTTGGCATTGGTCATGAGCGTAGAAGCGTTCTTGCTCAGAGCCGGCAGCTCATGGTTGGCTGTAGCCAGCAACTGGTTGAGCTCACGCGTTGTGGTGGTGAGGTTGGCCGTTATGTCGTGTACGTTGTGCAGCGAACCAGCCAGCGCGGGGTCGGCCAGCAGCATGTTCACGCTGTAGAGTATGGAGTCGAGCTTGGGAATCATCTGTTTGATGCCCGGCATGAGGTCTTTCACACCGGCCAGCGCACCGCCGTTCAGATTGCCGTTGATAACCCCTCCTGGCTGCAGAAAGCCCGTGATGCGCTGCGGCATGATGAGGTTGACCTGCACGTTGCCCATCAGGTCGCTCACTATCTCGGCCGTAGTGCCCTGCGGAACCTTCAGGTCTTTGTTGAGCGACACGTCTACAGTGACGTTGCCAGGATGGTCGTAGTCGTATTGTATGCCCTTTACGGAGCCCACCTTATATCCGTCTGAGAGGATGGGAGTGGATGCCGAGAGACCTTTTACGTTCTGAAACTTCATGACGTAATGGCTGTCGGTGCTGAAAAAGTCAAGCCCCTTGAGGAACTTCATGCCAAAGAACAGCACCACGATGCCCACAATGGCCACCAGTGCTATCTTTACTTCGTTAGTGAAAAACTTCATATCTGCTCTTCCTTAGAATGTTATTTTTTGCTTTTAAACTCTCTGATGGCGTCGTTGGTGTTCACCTTCTTGCCGTTTTTGAAGGCTACGACGAAGGCATCGGGATATTCAGCGGCGAGCCGTTTGCGCAGCGCTGAAATCTCATGATAGTTGGCTGACGAACCTGCGGTGTACTTATACATGTTGCCTTCGCGATAGTATGACACAGCCTTGTAGTGCTTCAGACGGGCGTCATCGGCTTTCAGCTGCTTGGGAGTAGAGAATATCTGCACCTTGAAGACGGTTGTTCCGCCTTTTTCCTCCTTATCTTTCTGCTTGGCAGATGCGGTGCGTTCCTTTTTGGCGTCGGCTTTTTTGTCGGTTGCCTTTTCGGCTTTCTCGCCCTTGGCAGGAGCCTTCTTGGCTACTGCAGCTTCTTTCTTGGTAGATGCCTCACTTCCTTTCGTCTTGGCGTTGGCACTCTTGGCACGCTCGGCCACTTCTTTCTTGGTAGATGCCTCGCTTACTTTCGCCTTGGCATTGGCGCTCTTGGCACGCTCGGCCACTTCTTTCTTGGTAGAAGCCTCGCTTACTTTCGTCTTAGCGTTGGCACTCTTGGCACGCTCGGAAGCCCTGTCAGCCTGAGCCTTATCGGGGGCCTGCGCCTTTCTGGTCTGCACCTTAGCCGGAGCCTCGGCCACTTTTTGCTGTGCCTTCTTCTCGGCCGTAGCGGTGGCCGATGCAGGCGTTGTCACCCTGCTTCTCACCTGCTTACGCTGCGCTGAGGGCTGAACAGAGTCGTCGGTGTCGCTGTCGCTCTGAGCCAAGGGCTGTACCCTGACACCCTGCTGCATCTGATAAGGCACCGTGGTGCCGTCGGCATACTTGCTCTTATACTCCAGAAAGGCGCGGTAGATGGCCTGCGCCATGGCATCGACACCACTGTCGGAGTCAAGAAAATCCTCTTCGGAGGGTGTTGTGATGAAGCCCAGCTCGATGAGACAGCCCGGCATGGTGGTCTCGCGCAGCACCAGGAAGCCGGCCTGATGCACGCCCTTGTCTTGTCTTCCTACGTTTGAGCACACCGACCGTTGTATGGTCTTGGCCAGCTCTACGCTCTTGTGCATGTTGGCGCTCTGCATAAACTCGAACATGATGTAGCTCTCTGACGAGTTGGGATCGAAGCCCTGATAGGTCTGCTTATAGTCTTTCTCCATCGAGATGACGGAGTTCTCGCGCTTGGCCACGTCAAGATTGTCCTTGGCGCGGTGCATACCGAGGGTGTAGGTCTGAAAGCCTTGCACCTCATGCCCCACCGGCACGGCGTTGGTGTGTATGGATATAAAGAGGTCGGCGTTGTTCTTATTGGCTATGGCAGCCCTGTCGTGCAGCGGCACGAACACATCGGTCTTGCGTGTGTAAACCACTTTCACGTCGCTGCAGTTCTGTTCTACATATCTGCCGAAGGCCAGCGCCACACTGAGGTTGATGTTTTTCTCCTGCGACTTGGCACCCTGAGCGCCAACGTCGTGACCGCCATGACCGGCGTCTATAACAAGCGTGAATGTTTTGTTTGCGCCACATGCCACGGCGCAAACAGCCATAAAAAGAAACGTGAAGGCCATTGCCTTCCTTAATACATAGCTTCTCATTAAGTTGCAAAGGTATGTAAAAAAGCCAAAAAACTGGAAATTACTTGCGGGTTTTATCATTTATTAAGTTTATCTCTACCCCTGCTCCCTGGCAGTCAGCCCCTATGGGCGGGTTGAGCTTGGTGATGCTGAGCCACACAGACGTGGCCTGCGGGAAGGTGTTGAAGATGCTCTGACCTATTCTTCCGGCCACGTGCTCAACCAGCTTGGCGGGTTTTTGCATCTCGCGCGCCATACAATCGTATAGCCAGGCATAGTTGAGCGTGTCGTGAAGATCGTCAGAGGTGAGGGCGGAACTGAAGTCGTAGCCCACCCTCACACTCAGTATATAGTCGTTGCCCACGCAGCGCTCTTGCTCCAACACGCCATGATAGGCGTGAAAGCGCACGTTGCGCAGGCACACGAAGCCTTCTTGCATCCTCATCATCCGCAACGGCTGGCGCCGCAGTTAGTGCATATCAGGCATCCCTCCTGGTATACCAGCGTTTCTTGTCCGCACACGGGGCACTTCTGACCCTTGGCCTTTGTGCCGTCTACGATGTACTTCTTCAGAGCCCGCTCAACGCCGTTCTTCCACGTGTTGATGCTCTCGTCCTTGAGCTGAAGTGAGCCCACGAGCTTGATGACGTGGTCGATGGGCATGCGATAGCGCAGCACGCCGGAGATGAGCTTGGCATAGTTCCAATACTCTGGGTTGAATTTCTCCGACAAGCCCTCAACAGTTGTCTTATAGCCCCGCTTGTTTTCAAACTGGAAGTCGTAGCGGTGTGTGCCGTCAGGATTGGTCTGCTTGATGATCTT
>DLDC01000072.1 GCA_002480935.1 Prevotella sp. UBA7782
TCCGCGCCGCTGCAGAGTGACAACAAGCTGCGCTCGCTCTTCGTCAACGGAAAGCGGTGCCGCATGGCTGGTTCGCGTCAGCTCATCACAGGATTGGGCGCTTATGGCGAATATGAAATAAAGGGCACGGAGCCTTGGGCCATGGGACCCGGAAAGGCTGCACTGGGCATCAAGATGCCGGCGGGCAAGGAGATGATGGCCTTTGGCAACCCCGAAGACGTGGAGCTGGTGCAGAACGTGGTGTGGAACGAGAAGATTCTGTGCGTGAAGGATATGCAAAAATGGGGCGACACCATTGCCGTGGAGCTTCAGCAGCCTTATGGCGCCATACTCACTAATCTGAAATGGGCCAAGATGAAGTGGCAGGGTGGCTTCTTTGTGCGCAATGCCAAGGAGCTGCTAGACGATCCCGGCGAGTTCTACTTCGACCGTAAGGCTCACATGCTCTATTATATGAGCGACGGCGAAGATATGACCCACGCCACGGTGATAGCCCCCCTGACCGAGGGACTGGTGCGCATCATAGGCCGTGACAATGCTCACCGCGCCGGAAATATCACTCTGGAGGGTCTCACATTCTGCAACGACGCGTGGAACCTGATGCAGGTGGCTGGCTCAAGGGGCTTCGGAGGCATACAGTCGTTGGGACTTGCCACGAAATATATACCCGATGGCAACTGGCATCCGTCTAAATATAACTCGTGTGATGTGCCCGATGGCACCATAGAGATACGCTCGGCACAGAACGTAAAGATTGTCAGAAACCACTTCAGAGATCTCTCTTCGGCCGTGGCCATCAACATAGACAACGATGACAACAACATAGAGGTGACTGGCAATACCTTCACCGACTTGCTGGGTTCGGCCGTCAGCGTGGGACATCCGCAGCATTATGAGATAGGCGACGGCGAAGGTCGGTTTGCCAAAGGCGTGGAGGGCGTGTGCCAAAACGTGAACATCAGCAACAATTATGTGCGCTATGTGTCTGAGGACTTCCGTCAGGTGGAGGCCATGAACGGCTTCTTCGTGAAGAACGTTAGCTTCACCCACAACGATATAGCCGAGGTTCCGTATGGCGCCATATCGCTTGGCTGGTGGTGGGGCAATGCCGGCATACCCGAATCAAAGGTGGCCGCGGCCAACAACATCAGCTTCAACAAACTGGGCAATACCCACCGCGTGCTTACGGATGGCGGCATCATATACATGCTGGGCAGGCAGCCGGGTTCTGTGTGTGCAGACAACTACCTGTATAATGGCCCTCGTTGCATCTATCCAGACGATGGATCGTCGGGCTGGACAATCAAGCACAACTTTATTAACAGCGTCAGGCAGATGTGGCTGCACATAGACTCTGACCGCGACTATGATATTACGGTAGACGACAACTATGTGAAAGACAATTACTTGAAGAACAGTGGAAAGGGCGTGCTGGTAACCAATATGCACGTATACCGCAACATTCCTTTCGGCGATGAGGCTTTAGAGATAGAGAAGAAAGCCGGACTGGAACCTGCTTTTGCCGGTATTGTGCCCGGAAACTTGCAAGAGCCGCCTAGCCTGTATATAGACATGAGTCCGAAGAAAATTCAATAACATTTATAAAGGAGTGGGAGTGTTGTTACTCTCGCTCCTTTTTAATATGGGTAAGCCTTGGGGTGGGGTGACAGTTGGCTGAAAGTTGAAGCTGGCTATGCCAGTTTGCTGCCCTTGATGTTCTTGGGGCAGAAGTCGTTGAAGGGGCATTTGTCGCACATGGGCCTGGCACTCTTGCACACATAACGGCCGTGGAGCAGCAGCCAGTGGTGGGCATCGGGAATGTCGGCCTCGGGTATGTGGCGCATCAAATAATCCTCTACCTTACGTGGCGTGTTGGCCGTGGCCGGTACAAGGCCCAGGCGGTGGCTCACACGATAGACGTGTGTATCTACAGCCATGGTGGCTTTCCCAAACCACACGGCCTGCAGCACGTTAGCCGTCTTGCGTCCCACGCCGGGCAGGCGCATGAGCAGGTCGGGCTCAGAAGGCACTTCACCGCCATAATCGCTTACCAGCATCTTCGACATCTCCACCAAATGGCGCGCCTTGGCATTGGGATAGCTCACCGACTTGATGTATTCGTAGACTTCTTCGGGCGTGGCCTGAGCCATGAGACGGGCATCGGGATAGTGCTTAAACAGCTCTGGCGTGATGGCGTTGATGCGCTTGTCGGTGCACTGCGCGCTGAGTAGGGTGGCGCAAAGCAACTGGAAGGCAGAGCCGAACTGCAGTTCAGTGGTCACATGTCCCTCATGCTCTCTGAAATATTTGAGTATACTTGTATATCGTTCTTCTCTTGTCATGCTGCAAAATTACTAATTATGTTTCTTTTTTAGGTATATATCAACAGATATTATGCCTTTGGGTTCCTCCCTTCCAAAAAAAAATTGTGTTCTTTAAGGTAGCGCCGCCCTTTGCATTGATCAGGTCTTGCTATTCGGCAAGGGTTATCGGCACGGCAACAGCGGAAAGGATGATGAGAATGGCCTGCAGTTCTTGCGCGGCAAGAAGTGGAACAAAGGCAAAGGGCACCGCAAGCGTCGCGACTGGTTCGCCAAGAAATACCTCTACAGCATCCACCGCCTGAACGATTTCGAAGCTCAATTCTACGGCGATGCCTACCAGGGTCTCATTTCCGATGCACTCGCCGCCATGTTCGGCGACACCACAGCACTGGCAAGACATAACGGCGGAAATACCAACGCAGCATTATCGTTGGGTAATCTGTAATTATTTTCCT
>DLDC01000049.1 GCA_002480935.1 Prevotella sp. UBA7782
GGCTCGCTGAAGAGTCCCTCTACGGTGGTTTTTCCGAACACAGAGTCGCAGGGCAGCGGCTCAGGCATCATGCATTTAGGGATGGAGAGCATCTTGAGCAGGTCGTCATCCCATGCCAGCTTGCGCAGATTGAAGAGCATTGTGCGCGACGCATTGGTGTAGTCGGTGTAGTGGCACTTCCCTTTGGTGAGCTTGAAGATAAGCCATGAGTCGATGGTACCCATGCACAGGTGTCCGTTTTCGGCTCTCTGCTCGGCTCCCGGCACGTTGTCTAGAATCCATTTAGCCCCCGAAGCAGCGAAGTAAGGGTCGATAAGCAGTCCGCTGCGCTCCCTTACCAGCTTGGAAAATCCCTCGGCTTTGAGCTTCTTACAGATGTCGGCGCCCCTCATGCATTGCCATACCACGGCGTTATACACAGGTTTTCCCGACTTGCGATCCCATATAACAACGGTTTCGCGCTGGTTGGTGATGGCCAGGGAGAACGAGTTGCCCGGCTTGCGGTAGTCGTTTGTCACCGTGCCAATCACCTTACAAGTGTTAAGGTATATCTCCTCTGCGTCGTGCTCCACCCATCCCGGTCTGGGATAATACTGCTTGTGGGGCAGAGAGGTTCTGTTAACCAACTTGCACTTCTCGTCAAACAGCAGAGCTTTTGTTGCCGATGTGCTTTGGTCTAAGGCAATGGTGTACTTCATGTTTCGTGAGTTATATAAACAGATATTGAATGTTTACTATCTCAAAAGCTCCAGGGCGGCATTGCAGATGCCGTTATAGTCGAAGCCGTAATGACGGAACACTTCGCCGTGCGAGCCGTGGAACACGTTCTCGTCGGGCACGCCCAAGATGCGCATCTTCACCGGGCACGCCTGCGAAACGGTCTCAGCCACGGCGGCACCCAGTCCTCCGTAGATGCTATGCTCCTCAGCCGTGACGATGGCCTTGGTTTCCTTGGCGGCCTTGATGACGGCTTCGGTGTCGAAAGGCTTGAGTGAGAACATGTCGAGCACGCGTGCGCTGATGCCTTTCTGGGCCAGCATGGCAGCGGCTTCCTTGCAGTGTGCCACCGTCTCTCCAGTGCCGATGAGGGTTATATCAGAGCCTTCGCGCACCGTGATGGCCTTACCTATCTCAAAGCTGAAGTCGTCGTTGTCGTACACGTCAGGCACAGCGTTGCGCCCTACGCGCACATAAGCGGGCCTGGGATGGCGTGCCAGCTCTATGCAGAGCTTGCGTGTCTCCCTCACGTCGGCAGGCAGAAATACCTGCATACCGGGGAAACAGCGCAGCACGGCAATGTCATGCAGGCTGTGATGTGTGGCACCCAGCTGGCTGTAAGCCGTGCCGCCGCTCACGCCGCATATTGTTACGGGCATCTGCGAGTAGGCCACGTCCACCTTCACTTGCTCCAGCGCGCGGGCCACATAGAAGCATGCGGGCCCGAAGATAAAAGGTTTTTTGCCGGCCGAGGCAAGTCCGGCGCTGATGCCTACAGCGTCTTGTTCGGCTATGCCTACCTCAACAAACTGCTCAGGAAGAGCCTTGACGAAGTCGCCCAGTGTAGCACTTCCGGTTGCGTCTGATGTCACTGCGATGATGTCTCTATCTTTTTGTGCCATTTCGAGCAGCGTAGAAGTGAAGCTCTTACGGCACGGTATCTTGTTGTTTTCTAGCATAATGTGGTTTTCCTTCCGTTTTTTTACTTGCTGACAGCCTCTATGCGCTGCTCTATTTCCTTCACGGCCTCTTCATATTCAGGCTCTTTGGGCACGCCGTGATGCCATTTGGCCACGCCCTCCATATACGATACGCCAAGGCCTTTGGTGCTCTTGGAGATGATGAGGTGGGGCTTGCGGCAGTGCCAGTCTATGCCGTCCAGCGTGTCTGCTATACTGTCTATATCGTCGCCATTTTCTTCTTTCACGTCCCATCCGAATGCTTCCCAGCGCTGCCGTATGGGTTCCAGCGGCATGACATCCTCTGTCGAGCCCGATATTTGCAGTCCGTTGCGGTCTATGAAGGCCACGAGGTTGTCCAGATGATATTTGTTGGCCGCCATGGCAGCCTCGTATATAGAGCCCTCGGCCTGCTCGCCGTCGCCCATCATCACGAAGGTGTGCCAGCTTTTGCTGTCCATTTTGGCGGCCAGTGCCATGCCCACGCCCACCGAAAGGCCGTGTCCCAGCGCGCCGCTGTTTATCTCTACGCCGGGAATGGTAACGTCAGGATGCCCTCCTAAGTGGGCATATTCCTTGCCATACTGTTCCAGTTCGCTCTCGGCAATGAAGCCTTTGTCTTGCAGCACACAGTAGAAAGCTTCCGCACAGTGGCCTTTGCTGAGCACGAAACGGTCGCGGTCGGGCCAGTGCGGATTCTTTGGGTCTACGTTTAACACCTTATTATATAATACGGTGAGCACGTTCAGCACCGAGAGGTCGCCCCCCGTGTGCCCTGTTCCTGCTGAGTAAATCAGTTTGATGAGCCTCAGGCGCAGTTTTTCCGCCTTAAGCTTGAGTTCTTCGTTTTTCATAATTGCAGGTAGTTACTTCTTGTTTGTTTTATGCAAATTTAGTAATAAGACGAATAATATGCAAGTATGCAATAGGTAATTAAAACAAATTAACTGAACTTTACGCTCCTTTTTCACCCCCTTGTGCCAACCTGCTGCCTGCCTTGCGCCGGCTTGTTATCGCGGCTGCAGCGTGCCCAAAGGGTCTTGTCTGGCCTTGATGGTGCAGGGCTTATCATGGCGCTGCAAACCAGGTACATAGCTTATGTCTTGCAAAACCCATGCTTTTGCGTTGCGAAATAGGCACTTTTGCGTT
>DLDC01000129.1:0-6834 GCA_002480935.1 Prevotella sp. UBA7782
GCTGAGATGACCATCTTCGTAGGCTCGTTTGAGAATGCCGATACGTTCCATCGTGTGGCCACCATCATTGCTTGTACCTCGATTGTCATCACGGCAGTGTATATCCTTCGTGTGGTGGGCAAGATTCTTTATCAGAAGGTGCCCAATGCCAAGCTCCTTGAGCTGCACGATGCCACCTGGGACGAGCGTCTTGCCGTTGGCGGACTCATCTTCTGCGTGGCAGGACTGGGCCTTATGCCTATTTTCTTTCAGAACATTATTTATAATGCAGTGGGCCCGATATTCAGCCATATCATCCCCTTTGCAGGTAATTTGACCAACTTATAAGCTATAGCGAAATGAATTACAGTGATTTCTTAAAAATGATTCCGGAGGCCACACTCCTGGCTATTCTGCTTGTTTTCTTCGTTGCTGATTTCGTATCTGCACGGCAGGCTGATCGCAAGTGGTTCAATCCGCTGGCTTGTATTCTTTTGTTTGCACAGACCATCCTTTGTCTGCTTCCCTTAGGAGGCACCGAAGCTTTTGGCGGAATGTATCAAACAACGCCCGCTACCCACGCCATGAAGGCCATCCTCACGCTGGGTACGCTCATCGTATTCATCATGAGCCGTGCTTGGGTAACCTCTGATAAGGTGCGCCGTATGGAAGGTGAGTATTACATGCTCATCGTTTCAACGCTCTTGGGTATGTATGCCATGATGAGCGCAGGCCACTTCCTCATGTTCTTCCTGGGCCTCGAGATGGCCAGCGTGCCCCTTGCTACGCTTGTGGCATTCGACCTTTATCGCAAGAACTCTGCCGAGGGAGCTGCCAAATTCATCCTAACAGCCACCTTCTCCAGCGGTGTTATGCTCTATGGCATAAGCTTTATCTATGGCGCTTGCGGCACGCTCTACTTCGCAGACGTAGCAGCTAAGCTCGCGGCATCACCTCTTGCCATCATGGGCATGGTGTTCTTCTTCAGTGGCTTGGCCTTCAAGATTTCTCTTGTACCGTTCCATTTCTGGACGGCCGACACCTATCAGGGAGCTCCTACACCCGTCACGGGCTATCTGTCTGTAGTGTCTAAGGGAGCCGCTGCCTTCACCCTGTGCACTATTCTCATTCATGTGTTCGCCTCAATGGTAGCCTATTGGCAGGTGATGCTCATGATTATCGTTGTGCTCACCATCACCGTAGCCAACCTCTTTGCCATCCGTCAGAGCGAGTTGAAGCGCTTCATGGCCTTCAGCTCCATCTCTCAGGCCGGCTACATCGTGCTTGCCATCCTCGGCGACTCTGCCATCAGTCTGGCCTCGCTCAGCTATTACATCCTGGTATATGTGGTGGCCAACATGGCCGTATTCAGCATTATATCGGTTGTTGAGCAGAACAATGGCGGCAAGACAGATATAGACGACTATAACGGATTCTATAAGACAAATCCCCGTCTGAGCTTCCTGATGACGCTGGCACTCTTCTCTTTGGGCGGCATACCACCCTTTGCCGGAATGTTCTCCAAGTTCTTCGTGTTCATGGCAGGCGTTCACGGAGCCGACGTAACCACCCATCTGGGTGGCTGGGCTTATGCTGTGGTGTTCATTGCATTGGTTAATACGGTCATCAGCTTATACTATTATCTCAAGATAGTTAAGGCTATGTACATCAAGCGCAATGACAATCCGCTGCCCACATTCACCAGCGACTGCGGCACCAAGTTTGCTTTGGCACTCTGCACAACGGGCGTTCTGCTCTTTGGTATATGCAGTGGCGTCTACGATTGGATTGCTCAGGCTTGCAATTTCATACAGATGTAAGGTCATAGACTTTTTATTTCAATATTCAGCTCCGGTAGGCTTAGTGCTTGTCGGAGCTTTTTAATTATTCATACTTATGCACTGAATGCGATATTATTTTACTAAAAACAACTTGTGTCTTTGTAATTTAAAATTAAATAATTATCTTTGTAGCCTAAACATACTATTGCAACGAGATCTATTCACGAACCTATTAAAAACCATTTTATAAAGGCAATGAAAAGCTTTAAACTAAGAAAAAGACTTCTTTCCTTGGCTTCCGCGAAAGTAAGCAGAGGAACATTCATCGTTTTCGCCATGCTTTTGAGTGTTTATAAGGCTTCGGCAAGGCAGACTTACAACTTCAATTCTGATTGGATAATAGACAAAACGGGCAAGGCCGTTACCCTTCCTCATGCCTGGAATGAGGATGATGCCTTCCGCCTGAGCACGTATGACATGAAGACCGCCGTGGTGTGGTATCGCAAGAAGTTCCGTCTGCCGGCCCAGACAGCGGGCAAGCGTGTCTTCATTGAGTTTGAGGGAGCGCGCCAACTGGCCGATGTGTGGCTCAACGGTCATCACGTGGGCAAGAGCGAAAACGGTGTCATGGCCTTCGGCTTCGACCTTACGCCTTATCTCAAGAAGGGCGATAACCTCATCGAAGTAAAGACAGACAACCACTGGGACTATAAGGAAGCCTCCACAGGAAGCACTTTTCAGTGGATGTCAAAGCCTTTTTACGTCAACTACGGCGGCCTGACGAAGAACGTTTGGCTGCATGTCACAGATCAGATATACCAGACCTTGCCCTTGTTCAGCAACCTTGGCACCACCGGTACGTATATCTACGGCTACGACTACGATGTTCCGACGGGCACAGCCACCCTGCATGCTGAGAGCGAGGTGCGCAACGAGACGGATAAAGATGCCGTCATGGGCTATGCCGTCACGGTGATAGACAACGACGGTCAGCAGGTTGCGCAGTTCAAAGGGCAGCGTGTGACCGTGCCGGCACATGGCTCTGCCACGCTGCAAGCCGAGAAGCGCGTGAGCGGGCTGCACCTCTGGAGCTGGGGCTATGGCTATTTATATACCGTTAAAACCACCATTACCGATGCCAATGGCATGCCCCACGATGAGGTGAGCACCAAGACGGGCTTCCGTAAGACTGAGTTCAAGCACGGCATGATATACCTCAACGACCGTGTCATCATGGTGCATGGCTACGCGCAGCGCTCCACTAACGAGTGGCCGGGCGTGGGACAGAGCGTGCCCGCATGGCTTAGCGACTATAGCAACAACCTGTGTGTGCAGTCAGGTGGCAACCTTGTGCGCTGGATGCACGTCACTCCGTGGAAGCAGGATGTGGAGTCTTGCGACAGGGTAGGCCTCATAGAGGCTATGCCGGCGGGCGATGCCGAGCACGATGCCACGGGCAGACAGTGGGAACAGCGCGTAGAGCTGATGCGCGATGCCATCATCTATAACCGCAACAATCCCAGCATTCTGTTTTATGAGTGCGGCAATCAGCGCATCACAACACAGCACATGCGACAGATGAAGAGCATTCGCAACGAGTACGACCCCTTCGGCGGACGCGCCATAGGCTCGCGTGAGATGCTCGACCAGCCCGAAGCTGAGTATGGAGGCGAGATGCTTTACGTCAATAAGAGCGACGACAAGCCCATGTGGATGATGGAGTATTGCCGCGACGAGGCCCTCCGCTGGTATTGGAACTCATGGAGCTACCCCTACCATCAGGAAGGTGACGGCCCGCTCTACCGCAATGCGTCGGCCGCTTCTTACAATCATAACAACGATGAGTTTGTCGTTGAGCAGGTAAGACGCTGGTATGACTACTGGCTGGAGCGCCCCGGCACGGGAACGAAGGTAAACAGTGGCGGAGCGAAAATAGTGTTCAGCGACACGCAGAGCCATGGCCGTTCGGCCGACAACTATCGCGTGAGCGGCTTCGTAGACCCCATGCGCGTGCCCAAGGATGCCTTCTATGCGGCTCAGGTGATGTGGAACGGTTGGGTAGATGATCTCAAACCGGCCACTTATATCGTGGGGCATTGGAATTATGACAAGGGCTTCAAAGTGCCCTCTGTATATGTTGTGAGCAATGGCGATAGCGTTGTGCTCTATCAAAGCGGCAAGGCCATACAGCCCACTTCGCACGATTATCACTTCCTCTATACCTTCAAGAATGTTGCTTATGAAGATTCCACCCTCCTGGCCATATCCTATGACAAGGACGGAAAGGAACTCTCACGTTATCAACTGCACACAGCCGGCCGCCCCGACCATCTCAAGCTCACCCCCATACAGAACCCCACGGGCTGGAAGGCTGACGGAAACGACGTGGCCCTGGTGCAGGTAGAGGTGGTTGATAAGGCCGGAAGGCGATGCCCTCTAGACAATAGGCTGATTAAATTCACAGTAGGCGGACCTGCCGAATATCGTGGCGGCATAGCCAAAACGCGCGGCTTGGGCTCGCAGGCCAATCAGGCAGCGCTCAATTCCAAGTCGGCAGCCGATGCCGGAAAGTCGGCAGTGCTGGCCGATAAGACCGTAGCCACGCTCAATCATGTGCTTTGCGACACGTTGCCCGTAGAATGTGGCATCACGCGTGTCATGCTCCGCTCTCGCACAAAGGCCGGCACAGTTAAGATTACAGCCCGTGCAAAGGGCATGGCCGATGCCATCTTAAGCCTTACTACCCATGCGGTAGACGTGAACGACGGCCTGTCTACCTATATGCCCTCCGACGGATTGAAGTGCGTCTTGAGCCGTGGCGAAACACCGCGTACGCCCTCGTTTACGCCCTCGCGCAAGGAAATAGCCATCATCAAGGCCGTGGCAGGAAGCGGAAACGATGTGTGCCAGAGCTTCGATACGTACGAAAACACCGACTGGACCAGCTCGCCGCAGTTGGACAGTGCCTGGGTTACCTATACGTTAAGCGAGAAGACACGCATCGACGACATCTGTCTGAAGATGAAAAACTTCCGTGCCACATCTTATCCCATAGAGGTTTATGCCGGCAATCAGCTGGTGTGGCGAGGCGTAACGCCCAAGGCCATCACCTTTACGCACATTCCTTTGGTCAACGCACCCGTCACCGACACCTACACCATTCGCCTTGCTGCACCGTCGTCTACCAAGGATGCCTTTGGCGCAGTGAAGGAACTGGATGGCCGAAACGATGAGCAGATAAGCCGCGAGAGTCGGTCGTTGAAGATCATTGAGATAGAATTTCTGAAGGATTTGAAGTAGTTGTACTTCTCATTCTATATATTCAAGCGGGACATTAGGATAATCCTGATGCCCCGCTTGCATGTCGTAGGTGGGCGAAAAACTGCTATATGGCAAAAAGCAGAGGGCCTTTTGCCCCAGACCTTATACCTTTCGGTATGGCTTACTCTATGGCTCTGCATGCCCGTTGCAGCCAGATGCCTTCATCATCAGACAGCAATGGCAACAGCTTCTGATACACCTTGGCGTGATAATCATTCAGCCAAGCCTTCTCTTCTTGCGTCAGCATGTCGCTGATGATGGGCTCTGTGTCGATGGGACAGAGGGTGAGCGGGCGGAATTGCAAGAATTTGCCAAACTCTGTTTGCATATAGGGCTCCGTGATGAGCGTGTTCTCTATGCGGCAGCCAAAGCGTCCGGGCAGGTAGATGCCCGGCTCGTCGGTCACCGTCATGCCGCTTCTCAGGGGTGCCGGCTTCCATTCCATGCGTATCTGGTGCGGCCCTTCATGCACGTTAAGGTACGATCCCACGCCGTGTCCCGTGCCGTGCAGATAGTTAAGTCCCTCGCGCCACATGTCCTTACGCGCCATGATGTCGAGCTGCGTGCCGCTTGCTCCGTCCGGAAACTTACACATTTCCAGCTGTATGTGCCCCTTCAGCACAAGCGTGTAGATGCGTTTCTCCTCCTGGGTGAGTGGTCCCAGGGCTATGGTGCGCGTGATGTCGGTTGTGCCGTCGGCATAATGTGCCCCGCTGTCTAGCAGCAACAGCCCTCTTGGTTCTAGCCGGGCGTCGGTTGCGGGCGTGGCTTCGTAGTGCACAATGGCCCCATGAGGGCCGTAGCCCGCTATGGTGTCGAACGACAGCCCACGGTATAGCGGCTGCTCAGATCGCAGCTTCGTGAGCTTCGCCGTTACCGAGAGCTCCGTCTGTGTGCCAGCTTCCACGGCAGGCTTCAGCCATTTCAGAAACTTCACCATGGCCACTCCGTCGCGCAGCATAGCGTCGTCAAAGCCCTTTATCTCAGCCTTGTTCTTCACCGCTTTCATCTCAGGCACGGGCGATGTTTGCCACACTATCTCCTTGGCTTGTACGGCCTTGGCCAGTGAGTAGCTGGTTTCGTCGCCGTCGAGCAATATGTTATACTCTTCATAATGCCTGAGCGCACGGGCTACATCGTCGTAAGGTTTCACTCTTACCTCCATATTTTCCAGGTAGGAGAGCACCTGTGCCGAAAGCTTGTTGGGGTTGACAAACAGCGTGGCTTGATGCTCCGTCACCAGCAGATAGGCCACAAACACGGGGTTGCAATGCACGTCGCTGCCTCGCAGGTTCAGCAGCCAAGCCACGTCATCCAGCGCAGATACCAGCATGCCACACGCGTGTCGCTGCCAAAGCTCATTACGCAAGCGGCGCAGTTTGCTTGTAGCATCCTCGCCGGCATAGCGCAGCGGGTGCGTCACCACACTGCCGAGCGGAAGTGGCGGGCGGTCNNTACGTTGCAGTATGTCCAGATTGGTGCGCAGTGTCAGTCCGCCTTGCCGCCTGAGCTCTCTTGTGAGGCGCTCCACGGTGTTGTACGAGGCACACATGCCGTCTATGCCCACCTCCGAGCCCCCCTCGCCGTCGGCCAGTTGACTGCCCAGCCACTCGGTGATGGTGGGTGTGCCCGGCATCTTAAGGCGCATCAGCTTGTAGGGCGTGCCGCTCAGCTGCTCTTCAGCCGCCAGAAAGTAGCGCGAGTCTGTCCATAGTGCAGCACTCTTCATCGTTACCACGGCGGTGCCAGCCGA
>DLDC01000129.1:6878-9626 GCA_002480935.1 Prevotella sp. UBA7782
TACTCGCTGTTGTGCGGGTCGGTGCTGGGAAAGATGAAGGCTGCCAGATGCTCTTGGCGCATCTCCTGGCGCAAAGCTTCTATCCTTTGGTTGATGTTCATAATCCATTCTTTTTGTTTAAGGCAAAGATAACGAATTTTTCGCACATCTGCAAAGGCGTGCCGGCTTTAATGTATAGAAGGGCTAACAAGGCACGGAGAGCTCCTGAAAATAGCCTTCCAGCCGGGGCCGAAAGGCTGGCTGCCGCTCTCAGAATGCCTTTCTGAATAACGATGTGCAACTGATTGACAATCAATATATTAGATATGGTTTTCCAAAAAGGTCCTTTTTGATTTGCGAAAGTGCCTATTTGGGCTTGCAAAAACGGCCTTTTTACAACGCAAGAATGCCTGTTTTGCCAAGTCAAACCCCATCATTGCCGCCGCAATGGTGTGATGGGCGCCATGCGAAGACGAAAAAAGGCAAGCCCCAAAGACTTGCCTTTATGCGTGTGTGATATGTTTGTTCGGTCAGATTACTGCCATTAGAAGGGCAGATCATCTGTCGATTCGCCGGTCTCAGAGGCGGGTGGGAAAGGTGCGGTAGGGCCGGGCTGAGATGTAGCACCAGGTGTTGGGGCAGACTGGGGCGCAGCTGCTGGAGCAGGACTGGCGGCTTGTGCGGCGGCAGCGTCCACACGCTGGATGTTCCAAGCGCGAATATTGTTGAACCAACGGCCGTTATATTCGTGGGCATCTATGTCGAATGACACCACAATCTCCTCGCCTGCCTGGATGTTAAACTGCTTGATGCGGTCTTCACCAAAGATGTTGAAGACCATTTTACGTGGGAAATTGTCGTGAGTCTCGATAACATAGTCTTGTGACATCCACTTTCCACGAGCCGATTCGCCTGATCGCGGGTCCATCACCGCAATCACTTTACCTTGTAATTCCATATTGTATGATTTGTAATTTAATCGTTTTACAGACTGCGAAATTACGAAAATAGTTGCAAAGAAAGAAACTTTTGCACCTTAATTTTGCTTGTGACAATCATTTTTTGTATTTTTGTAGTTCAAAAGAAAAAGTATTTTCACTATATCGAATATTAACTAAAGCACAACTATAAAAATGAGATTTAACCTATCAAGTACTGCCCTGAGCAGTCATCTCTTGTCACTTTCCAGAGTGATAAACAGCAAGAACACGCTTGCTATACTCAACAGTTTTCTCTTTGAAGTGCGCAATGGTCAGCTGGCCGTTACGGCTTCAGACAGCGAAAACGTTATGCAAACCGCGCTGAACCTGGACAACTGCGAGGGCGAAGGCCGTTTCGCCGTGAACAACCAAACCATTATGAACGCTGTGAAGGAGCTTCCGGAGCAGCCTCTGTCTATTAGCGTGAGCATGGAAGAGCAAAAGATAACCATAGATTATCAGAATGGCTCGGCCAACTTCCCCATTCAGAACGCTGATGAATATCCTCAGACCAAGCCATTAGCTGATGATGCCACCTCACTTTCAGTGGATGCGGCCATTCTCAGCGATAACATCACACGCTCACTCTTCGCTACCGCCAACGACGAAATACGCCCCGTGATGAACGGAATATACTTCGACCTGACACCGGATGCACTGGCCGTCGTGGCCAGCGACGGACATAAGCTGGTGCGCAACCTCAACTTCAACATCAAGACCGAAAATCCCAAGGCCTTCATCATGCCTAAGAAGCCGGCCACATTGCTCAAGAACACCATAGCAAGAGACAGCGGCAACGTGGTGATAAGGTTTGATGACAAGCAGGCTGAGGTGAGCTATGCCGACGGAAAGCTCACATGCAGGCTCATAGAGGGACGCTATCCCAACTATAACAGTGTGATACCTACCGACAATCCCAATGAGATGACCATCGACAGGCGCAGCCTTATCGGTGCGTTGCGCCGCGTTCTGCCCTTTGCAAGCGACTCGTCTGAGCTGGTGAAGTTTCATATGGAGAACGGAACATTGCAGATTGATGCTGAAGATCTTGACTTTGCCACCAACGCCACCGAGCATGTTACGTGCGAATATGGCGGTATGCCCATGAGCATAGGCTTTAAGGGATCGAGCATGTTGGAGATTCTCAATAATCTGGAGGGCGACAACGTCATTATAAAGTTGGCCGATCCGTCAAGGGGAGGCATCGTGGTGCCTGAGCAACAGCCTGAAAATCAGGAGGTGCTCATGCTTATTATGCCCATGCTGCTTAATGATTAATACAGGTGCGGGCGGCTCTCATGCCGCCTGCCAGCAATGAAAAGAACGTAATGAAACTGAATTTAACAAAGCCCCTTGTTGTGTTCGACTTGGAAACAACGGGGCTTGACCTTGTAAACGACAGGATTATACAGATTTCGTATATAAAGGTTATGCCCGACGGAACAGAGAAGCGGGGCAACCAACTGGTGAACCCCGGCAAGCCAATACCTGCTGAGGTGACGGCTCTCACGGGCATAACAAATGATGACGTGAAGGACAAACCGGCCTTTAAAGACTTGGCCAAGGACTTGGCTAAGGAGTTTGAGGGCTGCGACTTTGCCGGCTTCAACTCCAATCACTTTGATGTGCCCATGCTCTCTGAGGAGTTTCTCAGGGCAGGAGTGGACTTCAACTTCTCTAAGTGCCGACTCATCGACGCGCAAAACATCTTTCATAAGATGGAAAGGCGAAACCTTGCCGCTGCCTATAAGTTCTATACGGGACATAAGATGGAGGACGACTTCCAGGC
>DLDC01000129.1:9670-10204 GCA_002480935.1 Prevotella sp. UBA7782
GCTCATGGGCGAGCTGGACAGGTATGCTCCGGGCGTTCAGGAAGAGCCCGAGCGGGTGCTGCACAACGACATGGACGAGCTGGCCGAGTTCTCAAAGACCAATGACAACGTTGACTTCGCGGGCCGGATAGTATGGAAGGAGAACGACCAGAACGGCAAGCCCTTTATGGACGAGCAGGGCAAACCCTGCAAGAAAGAGTGCTTCAACTTTGGTAAGTACAAGGGTTGGGCCGTTGCCGATGTGCTGAAAAAAGACACCGGCTACTACGGATGGATGATGCAGGCCGACTTTACGTATAACACCAAGCAGGTGCTCACACGCATCAGGCTGCGCGAATTTGCCAAGCATTAACGTTAACGATACCCAAATATGCTGAAAGGAAAGAAAATTGTGCTGGGCATAACGGGTAGCATAGCGGCCTATAAGGCATGTTACCTGATACGCAACTTCATTAAGCGGGGAGCTGAGGTGCAGGTGGTTATCACGCCGGCAGGCAAGGAATTCATCACTCCCGTCACGCTGTCGGCACTCAC
>DLDC01000210.1 GCA_002480935.1 Prevotella sp. UBA7782
TTTATATTTCTGCTATGAAATGTTCCTTTTTCCAAAAGCGTTGCAAAGGTATAGCATTTTCCTTGAACCCGCAAGAGAAAACAATGAAAACTTCTTGGATTTTGTATTTTTTATAATTCCGTGGCAATTAGTGAAAAGTTATGCTGAGAATATTAACAAATAGCTGTCCTAGAAATGCTTCCTATCGGCATTTGCCCCATTGTTTTCTACGCCCCGGCCTCCCCTCTCACCAGGATGGGATGAGAGAATTACATGCCACCTTGCGCTGAACAGAAAGATTGTGCAGAGCAGTTATTCAGCATATTCTGTGGGGTCAGGCACGCCGGCCAGCATGAAGGCTTCCTTGCGTTCACGGCATGTACCACATTTTCCGCAGTGCTTTTCGCCACCCTTATAACAGCTCCATGTGTGTGAGTAGTCAACGCCCAGTTGTACGCCCCGCCTCACTATTTCAGCCTTAGTGATGTTGGTATAGGGTGCCACCACGCTTACACCCGCATAAGTGCCGGCCTCTGTGGCAGCTGTCATGGCCTTGATAAACTCCGGCCTGCAGTCGGGATAGATGGCATGATCGCCGGCATGATTAGCTATAAGCACCTTCTTCAAGCCGTTGCTCTCGGCAATGCCTGCTGCCAGGGCAAGCATAATACCGTTGCGGAAAGGCACAACCGTAGACTTCATGTTGCTCTCGTCATAGTTGCCCTCGGGTATGGCATTGGCTCCGTCAAGCAGCGAGCTCTTGAAATAATCGTGCATGAAGGCCAGAGGCACAACGATGTGCTTAATGTCTAAGCGCTCGCAATGCCACTTAGCGAAAGGCAGTTCACGACTTGCGTGGTTCTGCCCATAGTCAAAACTCACTGCCAAAGCTATTTCTTCTTTTTTCTCATAAAGGAGGGTCACCGAGTCTAACCCCCCACTCAAAATAATTACAGAATCTTTCATGTCGTCTTCTTTTTTATCATTCACCAGCTATAGCCCATGAGTTTTGCGCCTTGGGCAGCCATGATACCATGCAAAGGTAGCGTAATTTGTTGGAACAAACAAGTTTTTCAGGCTTCTATGTTCCATCCTGCTCTACCATGCTTCAGCTCTCTGCCACGCTCAGCAAACAGAGGAGCGCAATTAGGAATTGTGGATTTCTCCCTAAACGCAAATAGGAGGTAAACGCCATGTGATGTACGCTTACCTCCTACCTGAGAATATTTTCTAATGAACTATTAGAAGTGATAACCTATCGTAAAGAGCATCTGGCTCCTGTCGTTTTTCACTTCAACAGCTCCTGCGTAGTTATCCTCGCTTTCATACTTCGGGTCTATATAAGTAGCGAAGGGATGGAAGTCGCCCTTGGTGGCACTATATTGATAGGCCATGTCGAAGTTCCACTTTCCCAGCTGATAACCCAGACCGAAGGTAAAACGGTTGGTTGCCTTCCAGTTGGTATAGTCGGCTGTGCTGGCATAGTATGTACCGTTAGAGAACACATAGCCACCATTATTGTAAACACCCTTCACACCGTTCTCGTCATACATAGGCGACACGTAGTTGTAACCGCAACGAATGGAGAAGTTCTCAACAGGCTTCACCTCCAAGCCCAGCTTCAGAGTGCTGACACCCTTGAGCACCTCGCTGGTATGATCGTCCATGGCAGCGTCTTTATGGCTACTCTCATAGCTATCCGGGCCGTAAAAAGGATCCCAGGTATTTATCACGCCGTCGTTGACACGTGTGTGCGAGCTACCATAGTCAGCATACTCATAGGTAGCGCCCAAGGCCAGATAGTTGCCTATGGTGTGTCCTAACGAGAAGCCGAACTTCCATGGCGTGGTGATCTTGTAATCGTAAGACTCGTTCACCGAGCCGTTGTTCACCGCACCGTTGATGGTTGAGTAGTTCTTTGTTGTAAGGTCATACCATGTAGGGCTCTGAACGTAAGCGCCAAAGCGGAAAGGAGAGTCGGCTATGGGACGCACGATGAAGCCCAACTTAACGTCAAATCCTGTTCCGTCTATCTCTCTGCGGTCGGTATATCTCACGGGTGTGGTGCCGGTGGTAGACACTATCTGCTCCTGATAGTAGCCGTCGTGCCTGTAGTTAACGTCCTTTACGCCCACCGTAACGCCCCAGAAGAATCTGTCGTTGACGTTGCCGCTGAGGTTGAAGTCGTAGTCGCCGATATATCCCTTATGCTCTCTGTTGAGCACATATCCGTTGGCTACATAGTTGGCTGAGTCTTGAGCCATGTTGAAGCCATTCACATTGAGGTGGTCCATCTGCGAATAAGCGCCGTTGCTCTTATCGAACAGGCCGTTGCGCCACTTCTGATAAGTGAGCTTATTGGCCGATGCATTGCTCAGCGCGTCAGCCGCATGAAGGATGAAATCAAAGTTGGTGCTCTTATGATAGTTGAACGCGAAGTTCATATACGACCTTGCATCCGTCCTCACGCTGTACACAAAGCCAGCCTGATCAAAGCTCATCTTGGTCTTGTCGCCCTCTGCTCCAGAGTTCAGACCGCTCTGCGAGACAAATCCGCCCGATACAGTAGCCGTGCTGTGACGAAAAAGTCCGATGCCGGCAGGGTTGGTGCTGATGGTAGAGATGTCGGCTCCTAAGGCCTCCATGGCTCCACCCATGCCCACATAGCGGGCAGTACCGTTCAGGTCGCCCTTCATGAGCTTGGCGTTTTCATACGTCTCTTGTGCTGCAAGTGGCATAGTTGCTGCCACCGTTGCAGCTAATAATATATATTTTGCTTTCATATTCGATTGAATTAAAAAGTCATCATTAACGTTGAATCATGCAGAAGGCATTATCTGTGTCCGCCGAAGCTGTGACTTCCGCCACCGCCAAACGAACCGCCGCCGCCACCAAAGCTGTGGCCGCCTCCGCTGAAGGAGCCGCCTCCACCAAACGAACCACCGCCGAAGGAACGTGAGCCTCCGAAGGAGCTGTTGTTGGAGCGAGAGGGCTGATAGGTGCGTGAGGGCATGTTGGTTGATATGTTGTCTCTGTTGTTGTTGAACACCCTGGTGCCCTTGAAGCCATTAGAGCTGTCGTAACCGGTTGACGTACGGTTGCCGAAAGTACGGTTGCTGCCCGCAGTGCTGCTGCCTCTCAGGCCACCCTGGCCAAACGAATAGTAGCCGCTGCGCGTGCTGCCAGTGCCTGTTGATGGCGTTCTGCCACTGCTATACGAACCTTCGGGGAAGGAATGACGTGCCGTTCCGGTGTGGCCATAATAGGCATAGCCGCCGCCGTAAGGCCAGCCCCAATAGTTGCCCCAGCCATATCTGTAAGGCCAACCCCAGCCATATCTGTAGGGCCAGCCCCAGCCATAGCCCCAGTAGCCGTCATACCAAGGGTTATACCAGCCGCTATAATAGCCGCCGCCCCAGTACCAATCGTCATAGAGCCATGGGTCATACCAGCCGTAATAGCCGCGCCACGGGCCCCAATAGCTGTAGAAATAGGGATTGTACCAACCATAAAAACCGTCGAAGCGACCCATCTCACGGCTGAAACGATAGTCGTCATCATCGTTATAATAGGAGTTGGCCATGCCTTGATAGATGGTATCGGTCTTCACCGTGCCATAAGAGCCTGTGCCAGTCTGAAACTGGATGATGTCGTTACCCAACGAGTCTTCACCTATTTTCTGGTAAGTACTACCGTAAGCACCTCTCCTATTATATTCGTCATCACTTTTGTTGATGCCACTGTAATAGGTAGGCCTTTCGTTAACGCGCCCTTGCTTGCTAGCCTCAACATTATCCTTGGGATTAAAGTAGAGGTCGTCCTGTGCGCTTGCTGCAAGCGGCATTGCTCCGATCAGGACTGCAAGAAGAATCAACTTTTTCATGATTATATCTCCTTATATTTTATTTTTCTACTGATTACATTGCAAAAATAATGCTACTTTTCATGCAAATGTACGGAAAATCCCTAATCCATGGTAGGTTTTTCCCTATTTTTTATAAATTTGCATCCAAAAATTAACAATAATATGAAGTATTTAAAGGCTAACTTTTATATAACTCCTGTCAGCCAGCCTGCACGTGACGTTGTGGCAGCCCTTGCGGGCGAGGCCGGATTTGAGTCGTTTGAGGAAACCGACTTCGGCATGACTGGATATGTACAGGCAGAATTGTTTGACAAATCAAAGTTGGATGAGGACCTTCTGAACCTGCCTTTCCCCGATACGAAGGTTAAGTACGACATTCAGGAAATGGAGGATAAAGACTGGAATGAGGAATGGGAGCGCGAGGGATTTGAGCCCATACACATCGGCAAACGCGTGGTGATAGAAGACGCGCGCAAGGGTGAAGCGGCACCTGCTACGGCCGACGACGGCTTGCTGCACATACAGATAGATGCCCGCAAGGCTTTTGGCTCAGGCACTCATGCCACCACGCAGATGATGGTTGAGGCACTGCTAGACATGAACCTCAAGGGCAAGAGGGTGCTCGACTGTGGCTGCGGCACCGGCATCCTGGGCATCGTAGCGGCTAAGCGCGGCGCTTCAGGTGTGGTGAGCTTCGACGTAGACGATTGGTGCGTGCGCAATACTGCCCACAACGCCATGCTCAACGACGTAGACATAGAGGCCCTTGAGGGTGGCAGTGAGGTGCTGTCGCATGTCAGTGGCCTCTTTGATGTGGTGCTGGCTAATATCAATCGTAATATTTTATTGGCCGACATGCCCCGCTATGTAGACGTTATGTCGCTGCCTTCTTATCTTCTGCTCAGCGGCTTTTATGAGTCTGACGTAGAGCTACTCTTAAAGAAAGCTTCCGAACTGGGCTTAGAGGAAGTGACCAAGAAGCAGAACGGCGATTGGAGATGTCTGGTGCTGGCTCGCCATTAGCCTGACACCTTCATGCAACATCGTAGGTACATATATCCTTAACAGGGCAAAGGCTTATGGCAATGAGCCGGGCCAAGCAAACAAGCCACAGGCAATGAGCATCCTTATTGCTTAGAAAGCACTCATAGCCTGCCCCCGATTGCGACCCCCCTTCTATGACCGCGCCCTGCTGGGGATGTTGTTCTTACTCTCCCAAAACTAAAAGGCGACAGTGCCAAAAAATGTTTACACAAAGCTGATATGCACCTTTTTAGCTTGCAAAAGCACCGTTCTTGCACGCCCAAAAGCCTATTATCGCGCGATGAAATGGGCATTTTCTGAAGGTCAAATGGCCATCTGCCGAAATCATTGTGTATCAACCAGTTGCAAGAAGCAGGCTGATGGCTTCCCTAAAGTATAATTCCTTACAATCCGAACCCTCCATCCAACCATTCGTTGCCTTTACTTCCGGCATCCATTCACTAGCCTGACAAAGAGGCAGAGAGAGGAAAACGGATGATGAAACAAAATAAATGGGGCTGGCGAATACAGTGTTTCTTTATTTTTTATATCTTTGTAGCATCAAGCTCAACTAACAGCATGGGCAGACAGCAACTAACCCTTGATGCCTGACATTAATTTCTTGACTTAATAACAATCATTATGAAGGAAAGAACGATTTTATTACTTATCGCCTTAACTGCCCTTTGTGCATTTTCTGGAAGTTTGGATGCTGATGCGCAAATCATAGACTCTTACTCTTCCAGTGACAGACCATACAGTGCTGTATTTGATGTCGAAGACATGAACCAGTATGAAATCAAAGGATATAATCAGTTGCTCAGAAGCGGAGCTACTCCTAACCAAGCACTTCTTTGTATTAATTCAAGCAGAGCGATGGATAATCTAAAAGCCGCTCCTCCTGTTATTATAGACTATAGCTTTAGCATAGCTAATGAGGATGACAGTGTAGGTGAGCCCGGCCAAGTACTCATAGGTCTGTGCTTGATCAATTCTACTGTAAAAACTATTAAGAATGCGGTCCTTACATTTAGTTTCTTCAATGACGTAGATTGTCAAATGTATGACATTCACACGGGTAATCCCAACTGCGTAGTATCCTATAAAAACCTTGTTGGAAGGAAAAACACAGACTATTATGAAGATATGTTTAATGCATCGTATATTGCGTTACATGTATTTGGAGCTAACGAAGGACAATACATACAAAAGTTTATCAACAAGAAAGTGACGCAGTGCAGATTGGTAAAGGCGAATATTACCTTTACAGATGGCAGTAAGCCCAAGCAGATTGCAATATTTCATAATGTGCTTGATGAAGATTTATTGTCTAATGGACCATTAGAGCCAATAGTAAGTTGCGTAAACAAGATAAAGGTAAGCAAGGAGATTGAGGATGAAAATCATTCTGAAGAAAAAATATATGATGTTGTTGAATCAATGCCATCATTCCCTGGAGGAAACGGAGCAATGATGGCTTGGATTTCAAAGAACCTTTGTTATCCGGCGTCAGCAGCTTTAGAAAATGTTCAAGGCCGCGTGATAGTAAGCTTTGTCGTAGAGCGCGACGGCTCTTTAACCGACATTCATACGGTTGGTTCAGTTGATCCAGCATTGGATCGGGAGGCCGAAAGAGTTGTCAGCAAGATGCCTCGCTGGACTCCAGGGGTTCAGAATGGAAAGCATGTACGTGTAAGATGTCATACGATTGTAACTTTCAGACAATATCAATAACCGAGAATCACATTGCAGCCATTCAAATACAGTTTAACTTTCATCAGCAAACAACAATCAGAAAAATATTTGATACAGCGGCTAAGTAGATTCTTTTCGACTTAACTCATATTAAGTATGAAAGACAGAAGGCTCTATTAGGTAGCTGAAAAAGGGGCGGAAGCAATTCCACCCCTTTTATATTATGCGTTGTTTGTGATTATTTCACCACTACTTTCTTCACCTCCCATGTAGCAGCTGCATTTGCGCTGCTGGTGTAGACAAAGGCAATACGAACCGCGCTCTTGCCTGCAAAGGCCGACAGATCGGCAGTTGCCGTGACAAAGGTCCATGATGCTCCGTCGGGCCATGTGCTTACAGTGACAGGTGTCCACGTCGTTCCGCCGTCAGCCGAGGCCATTACTTTCAGCTCATCAGGTGCCGACTTGAAAAATCTGGCCGTATGCTCAAAGGTAAGCGTGGCCTTGTTGAGTCCCTTCAGGCTGAAGGCTGGAGACACAAGACGGCTCTCGGCGGGCACGTTGGTCTTGTTGATATAGGCCGAAGCCTTCATAAAGCCATTCAATGCATCGTGTTTCCACACGTAGGTGAGCGGTGACGGCATAGAAACATTGTCGATGGTGAAGCCTCCGTCGTCACTCTTGAAGGTGGCGTTCAGACCAACTTGTTCCTGGCTGCCGCCCTGTCCGTTGAGGCTAACTATCTTGCTGCCGGCTGTCATCTCAAGAGTCTTGCCGTTGAAGTTGACCAGTGTGCCCAGCACGGTGACCTTGTCGCCCACCTTGATTTGGTCGGCAGAGGTAAACTTATCGCCATTGAGATAGTAGCCACGATATATCTCAAACTGGTTATCAGTCTTTCCGTCGTCTGAGATGTAATAAGTTGCGTTGCCGTAACTTGTGCTTACCTCGCCCATTTCTGAGATGATGCCCGACACATAGACATTCTCTACCTTTCCGCTGGCATCAAGATCCGATGCTGCTTTGATGGCTGCTGAAACATTATAAGGATCAGCCTCGGTACCTGTTCCCTTGGGTTCGGCTGCCGGAGTAACGGTTTTTGTGATGCCGTTGATGGAGTAAATCTGCGAGCCTGTGCCTACCTGAGTAGATGTCAGCGTGCCATACACAACCACTTCATCGCCCACCTTGAGCTCGTCTGTGCTCTTAAACTTGGCTCCGTTGTAGGTATAGCCCCTGTAAACCTCAAGCGCTCCGGTGGCTGTTTTGCTGTCGTTAATGTAATAAGTAGCGTTGCCATAGCTTGTGTCAATGCTTACTGACACCACCTTACCCTTAATATATACTGGCTGTGCGGTGAAAGTCTTGTTGCTGATGAGCTGCTGAGCTGCTGCCACGTTGTAGGGGTCGGCCTGCGTTCCGGTGCCGCTGGGAGCAACGGTTTGAGTCTGGTCTGCGCCATTAGGATCGTTGTAAGGCATTGGCACATCCTCGCAGCTGGTGAGGGTGAGTGCCGCAATGGCAGTAAGTGATAACAATAACTTTTTCATATCTGATCTTTTATTTATTCGTTATTATATATATAATGTGTAGTTATTTGACGGTGATGTTGCGAACTTCCCATGTGGGCGCCGTTGAGGCAGAGCTTACGTAGCGCAAGGCTATGCGTATCTTCTTTCCGGCGTAGCTTGCCAGGCTGGCGTTTCCGGTCACCATGTCCCACTTAGTGTCGGCTGTTGGCACGTTAGAAGGCTTCAGTGCCGTCCATGTAGCGGTAGAAGGCAAGCCTGACTTATAGTTGGTGCTTACCATGATGTTGCAGTTATCGTAGAAGTCGCTGCCCAGGAAGTTGGCTGCCTGAGTGATAACAAGCTGCGGACTAGTAGCCTTTGAGAGGTCTATCTCAGGAGAGATGAGCCAGCTCTCGGCCTCATAGTTCTTGCTGTTGAGATAAGCTGAGGCTTTGGCACCGTAGGAAGAGCCGTTCCAAACATACTTCAAAGCCTCGTCTAACTTCACGTCTACAATGCTGAACGAGCCCGTACCGGTATCAAAATTGTCTTCGAATAAGGCAGTGGCGGCGGGCTTTATATCATCCAGCGAGCGGATGATGACCTCCCACTTGTTGTTGTACCGTTTCATGATACCTGTAATGTCTACCTTTCCGCTTGGCATCTTGGCATTGGCAAAGTCGGCATACTGGCTGTTGTAAAGCATCACGTTGCTGCCTTGCTCATTAAGGTATATCTCTCCCCCATTCAGTGTTGAGTAGTAGGTAGAGTCGATAGAGTTGAACTTGATGCTCACGTTGCGTATCACACCCAGCTTTCCATCGTCCTTATTGATATCCCATTTGGTGGCTGTAGAGCCGTTTGCGAACTCCTCAGGCTCAGGCACATCGGTCTTGCCCAGCACCTTGAAGTGCTGGTTCCATGTAGCGCGGCTGATGCGTCCCAGCTCGGTTGCGCCGTTGCTGTTGATGGAAGGCACGCCTATGGAAGCCTGCATTCTGTAGTTGCCCACACACAGGCCCTTCAGATCTACAAGCACTTCGGTGCCCGGAGGCAGTATGCCATAGAGGCCGCCTTGCGCAATAGAGATGATAATGGCGCCTGTTTCGTCTTGCAGGGCCAACTCGTTATAGATGTTGCCCTGTATGTCTGAGCTTGTCACAACGCCTTTTATCTTCACGTCAGTGTCTACCTTGGTGAAGCTGGCGCCGTCGCGGTAGTCTGTAGTGATGTAGGAGTTGAAGTTGTTGCGCAGCTGCGCGATGCTGATGACATTGGTTTCGGCAATCTCGTTATTGCCTACGGGCGTGTTGTCGTAGCCTGCTTCGGCATAGTCGTCGCCCATGCATGAAGCCAGGAGCAGGGGCGTAAGAGCCATTAAGATATATATAATCTTTTTCATGTCGTTGTTGTTAGAATTTATAAGCTATGTTCAACATTCCGTTAATGCCCATTGCATAATACTTCTTGGGGTTGAGCGAGAACCTGTAAGCCCTGTAGTTGCGGGTTCCGTCGTTGCGTAGGGTGTAGTCAGAACGGCTCTGCTCGTAGCCACCGCTCACCATCTTCTGGTTGTTAAGAATGTTGTTCACCATCAAGTTGATAGAGAGGCTGCCCTTATGCAGGCGGATGTTGCGGCCTATAGAGCCGTCGAGCATAAAGCCGCCCTTGCCCTCTGCCTGAGCCGGAGCAGGCGCTATGATGCTGTTGCCCTGATTGTCTACGGTGGCTAATGTGCTGCCGTAGCGTGCGCTGGGTGCATAAGAGAGGTATATGCGGTCGTAGTAGGTGCCGCTAAAATCAATAAACCAGCCGCCCTGATGGAAGTCGATGATGGCGCTATAAGCCGAGAGGGGCGTACCACTCTCGTGCATACCTTTATTATATACAACGTCGTCAACATACGTAGCGGTTGTAGAATTGAGGTATCTCACATTGGCGTTGTTGGTGTTCTTGGCGTTAGAGAGCGTTCCGAGCGTCTTGAAGTTGAGGTAACTGGTCAACTTAAAGTCGAGACCAAGCTCCAATCCGTAGTAGTCCTTGGTCATGTTGGTCATGCTGACATACGAGAAGCTGTTGATATCATCAAAGTAATAGTTCTGCCACTCCGTGCCGTGGGTGAGGTGATTGTAGTAAGCATTGAGGTTGGCATGCAACCAACTGCCGTTATACTGATAGCTTATCTCGCTTGAGAAGAGGCGCTCGTTGCGCAGGTTGGTCACAAAGTCGTTGTTCATCTCGGGCGAAGCGAAAGCCGTGCTGGCCTGTGGCGCGCGATGTTCGTAGCCCAAACCGAGTGAGAGAGCGTTGCCTCCGCCAATGGTCCATATCACGTTGCCCTTCATGCCGCCGGAGAAGAACTCCGCATGGCGGCTCTTTCCGAATGAGTTGTTGGCGAACATGCCGTTCAGCATGTGGCCGTAGCGATACATATTGTCATAGTTCAGACGTCCGGCCAAGGTGTAGCGTATGCTTCCCACCGTCTCGGTATAGTTGGCCCATAGGCCTGCCTTGCGCACGTTGATGTTGTAGTCGTAGCCGAACTTATCGCCTTCGTACACCAGCTTGCCTTTGCCCAGTGTTCCCTGAGTGTTCAGGTCATACTGCACTCTGGGGTCGTTTTCAGCATAGGTGCCCAGAGCATAGGTGTTGATGTTATGAAACGACTTGGCTCCCAGCAAGTCTTCCATGGTCTGGTAATGATGTCCCAGGTTCTGCCCCAGCAAGAAGCCGGCATTGAGCACCTGCTTCTTTCCCAGATAACTGGTGAGAGTTGATGACATCAAAGCCGTCATATTGTTGTTGTGCTTAGCCTGCACATAGTATAGAGCATCCTGCCCTGCGGCTGCTGCCTGGCGGTTGGCATAATAGAGTCTGTCCCAGTCTATCTGTCTGTTATACTTGTTCTGCCACCACAGAGTTGCCGTATTCCAGTCGCTCAGCGCCTGGTCAGAACGGTAGCGCGTGTCGGTTGCGTCCCACACGTCATAATAGCTGCTTGGCAAGTTCTTCCAGTAGTCTGGCTGAGGGTTGTCGGTGTTGTTATAATTGAGCTTAGTACTCTTATAGATAGAGTATTTTGTGAAGAGGCTCGTGGTGAGTTTGTTGTTCTTATTGATGTCCCAGTCCCATGTCAGAATGGCACTCGGAGCAAAATCGTTCACCACGCGCGAGTTGCGCTTGTGGCCGTTCTGATAGCCCCAATAGGGGTTATACTGATAGTCGTTGGCCAGCCAGTAAGCCTCATCAGTAGATGCTCCCTGCGTAGAACGCTCGGTGGGGTTGCCCCAGGTAGAGAGGCTCAGCGAGTGACCGTTGCGCCATTTCTTCTGAACAGCGAAGTAATAAGACAGCGCGTTGTAGAATGTTCCCTCTACATATCCGCGGTTGGCCCACCTGTAAGTGAGGTTGGCCGCCACGGCCCAGCCTTTGCTGTTGAAGCCGGAGGCATAGGTATACATACCTCTGAGTGTATAGTTGCGGTTGGCCGCGCTCAAGGTGAGCCTGTTGCCTGCCGCCATAGAGCCGGCCCTGAAGTCATAGTTGTTGCTTCCGGCCATGCCCGTCATGGAGAAGTTGTTGGCCTCGAATGGCAACGAGAAGTCTACATTGCGCGTCTGCTGGTTCAGTCCGCCCACCATAGAGTAGCGGAACTGGNNNNTATGTCGTTCATGGCAGCTCCGTTGATGTAGACATCGTTATACTTCTGATTGAGTGCCCTGTAACGGAAGCGCATGGGTGAATAAAGGTAACCCACTTCCGAAGCATAGACATTGCTGTTTGAGTTTAGAATAGTGATGTTTTCACTCACGTCGTTATCCTCTCCCAGCTGTGCTTCTGTAAATGTGAAAGCCGACTCATCCAACATATTGGCAGTCTGCTCTTTGTCTTTCTGCGTTGTTGCGCCGTTCTGCGCAAAAGCCAAAGATGATGAGCAAAGGGCTATCACTACAAGTTTCAGCTTTTTCTGCATAATAATAGAAAATGTATTAAGAAAATATATAGTTGCAAAGTAACGAACTTTTTTTTAATAAAGAAAACTTTTTTAGATTAATTTTCAGTGAAAAAGAATGTTATTTAGAATATATTAGCGATATTTGCATCCAGAAAAAGCAACATAAAAGTGCTCATCTCACTTGATTATACAACAAAATCGTCATAACAAAATGAAAAAACAACTATTCGTCTTACTGGCTCTTGTCCTTGTAAGCCTCACTGTGTCAGCCCAAAAACGATTCTCCGTCTATGCCATTGGCTTCTATAATCTGGAGAATTTATTTGATTACACGCATGATGAGGGCAAGAACGACTATGAGTTTCTGCCCGAAGGAAGCTACAAATGGAACGCGATGAAGTATGAGCACAAGCTGGCCAATATGTCGAGGGTGCTGTCTGAGATGGGCACCGACGTGCTGCCCAACGTGGGATGTGCGGCTATCGGCGTGAGCGAAGTGGAGAACGACCACGTGCTCACCGACCTTGTCAACCAGCCTTCGCTGCAGATGAGGGGCTTCAAGTTCTGCCACATAGAGGGCCCGGACCGCCGCGGCGTAGACTGTGCGCTGCTGTATAACCCCAAGCTCTTCACCGTAAAGAGCGTCAAGCTGGTGCCTTACGTGCCCGAGCTGGCCAAGGACAGCCTCTTCCGCACGCGCGGTTTCCTCACTGTGAACGGCTTGCTGGCCAACGAGAAGCTAACCATCATTGTGTGCCACTGGCCCAGCCGCTTCAACGGTTCGCCCTATCGTGAGGCTGCCGGAAAGCAAGTAAGGGCGCTGAAAGACTCATTACAGCGCGAAGACCCCACCATGAAGGTCATCGTGATGGGCGATATGAACGACGATCCTACCAGCAAGAGCATAAGCGAAGGGCTGTCGGCCAAGGGCGACATCAACAAGGTGGGCCCGCAAGACATGTATAATCCATGGTACAACCTGCTTGTCAAGGAGGGCACGGGAACGTTACGTTATAACGGATCATGGAATCTGTTTGACCAAATCATACTGACACCCAACTTGTTAGAGCATAAAGACGGCAACAATCCTGGCTCGCTGACATTCTGGAAGAATCAGATTTTCCGTCGCGACTATCTCTTCCAGGAGAGCGGAAAGTATCGTGGCGAGCCCAAGCGCACCACGGCCGGAGGCGTGTGGCTGGATGGTTACAGCGACCACCTGCCCGTTGTTGTTTACCTGAAAAAGGCAGTAGACTAAGCCATGAGCCCTGACAGAGTGAATCAGAAAGCAGCGGCCACGCGCGGCAAGAACGATACGCACCCGATAGAGGTGCATCCCTTCGAGCCCTTTCTGCCCGCCAACGCGCGGCTGCTGATGCTGGGCACCTTTCCGCCATCGCCCAAGAGATGGTGCATGCCATGGTATTATCCCAACTTTCAGAACGACATGTGGCGCATCTTCGGCCTGTGCTTCTTCGGCGATAAGAACCACTTTGTGTTGCCCGATGAGCGTAAGTTCGACCTGCCGGCCATACAGCTGTTTCTCAAAGAAAAAGGTGTGGCCATCTTCGACACGGCATTGCGCATACGCCGCACTACGGGAAGCGCTTCAGACAAAGACTTGGAGATAGTGACGCAAGCCGACATCGACGGTATGCTGACAGCCTTGCCACAGTGCAAAGCCGTGCTGGCTGCCGGACAGCTGGCCACCTCTGTGCTGAAGAAACACTTCAACATCACCGGCAATCAACGCATGGGCAGCCATGTGGAATTTGCCTTTCAAGGCCGGCAGCTGAGCCTTTATCGCGAGCCAAGCTCGTCGCGCGCCTACCCGATGAGGTTGGAAAGCAAGGCCGAATACTACAGGCAGATGTTCAGCGACTTAGGTATGCTCTGACAAAAGCGTGCTTTTTGCAACGCCAAAGTGCCTGTTTTGGCTTGCCAAAGTGCCTATTTCGCAACGCAAAAAGGCCTGTCTTGGAAATCCAAACGAAACGATAACTCTTTTTAGCACAATAATCAATGAATCAGAAAACAACTATCATAGGCATCGCCGGGGGCACCGGCTCGGGCAAAACCACCGTAGTGAAGAAGATTGTTGAGGCCCTGCCGCCCCATTATGTGGCCGTAGTGCCGCTCGATTCTTATTACAACGACACCACCGGCATGACCGACGAAGAGCGCAAGGCCATCAACTTCGACCACCCCGACGCCTTCGACTGGAAGCTGCTCATACGCCACGTAACCGACCTGAGACGAGGCATCGCCGTGGAGCAACCCACCTACAGCTACATACTCTCCAACCGCCTGCCGGAAACAATACACATTGAGCCCAAGCCCGTCATCATCATCGAGGGCATCATGACGCTCATAAACAAGCGCCTGCGCGACATGATGGACTTGAAAATCTTCGTAGACTGCGACTCCGACGAGCGCCTCATACGCAACATCCAGCGCGACACCATAGACCGAGGCCGCACCGTGTCGATGGTGGTAGAGAGATACCTGAACGTGCTCAAGCCCATGCACGAGCAGTTTATAGAGCCCACCAAGCGCTATGCCGACCTGATTATACCACAAGGAGGCGAGAACATCAAGGGCATCGGCATACTGTGCAAATACATCGAAGGACTGGTGCCGCACGACAAATAACCTAAGCGCCGTGGGCAAACCGTTGCCGGATAGGTTAATTAACGTTAAGCACATCTTAAAAAGCCCGTCCGATAATCGGCATGTGCATCATATTTTGTAACTTTGCATCCGATTTATGCCGTTTAGGCTAGTATAAGTGCATGCCAAGGGCGTGCCGCCTGGCGGTAAAACCCGTTTTACAATCATAAAATAATGTACGCAATTGTAGAAATTAACGGTCAACAGTTCAAGGCAGAGGAGGGCAAGAAGCTCTTCGTTAATCACATGCGTGATGCAAAAGAGGGCCAGTCTGTTGAGTTTGACAAAGTGCTGCTCGTAGACAAAGACGGAGCAGTGACCGTAGGCGCACCTACAGTAGAGGGCGCTAAAGTAGTGGCAGAGGTAACCAATCCCCTCGTAAAAGGTGATAAGGTTATCGTTTTCAAGATGAAGCGTCGCAAGGACTACCGCAAGAAGCAGGGCCATCGCACACACTTCACACAAGTAACAATCAAATCAATTAACGCTTAAAACAGGAGGAATTAGAAATGGCACATAAGAAAGGTGTAGGTAGTTCTAAGAACGGACGTGAATCAGCTTCAAAGCGTTTAGGCGTTAAAATCTGGGGCGGACAGAAAATCGTAGCCGGCAACATCATCGTTCGCCAGCG
>DLDC01000059.1:0-233 GCA_002480935.1 Prevotella sp. UBA7782
AAAATCAGAGATAAAGGCGACACATGAAAGCTTTCGGATGACAAATAATCCCTTCTCACCCTTTTATCGCCATTTTTCGGTAGTCTTTCACCGCCATGGGCCGTCCGGCATGAAGGCACTGGGAATGGCCGAATGCGCGCAACGTTGGGTGGGGCGAGATGCGGATGGCGTGAGACCGGGATGCTGCCGCTTGCATAAGGATGCTTGTGTTGGAGCGTAGCAGTAGCTGAGAT
>DLDC01000059.1:303-1684 GCA_002480935.1 Prevotella sp. UBA7782
TGTATAGATAAAAATGGGGCTTAAGGGTGAATGATGCTCATGCAACGGGCCTGCACGGATGCCATGAACATCCGTTAAAAGCCGGTCATTATGCTAATCAGTAGGTTTAATTAATTATTTTTTGATTATAAATTTGGATATTATGACGTTTTGTTATACCTTTGCACAAAAATCAAACTAAAAATAATTAAACCATGCCAAAAAAGAGATTTTTGTTACCTTTGGCGTTACTCTTGCTTTCGTCTACAGTAAAGGCCGATGACGGTGTACTGCTTCAGCTTGCTGACGGCTCTACCGTAGGCTTCGCGTTCAGCGAAAAACCTGTGCTGGTAACCGGCGATTCGTTACTGATGAAGACGACAAACCAAGAGATTGCCTACCCTTATTCCGACATCAAGCGTGTGGTCTTTGGCGAAGTACCGGTGACTCCGGATGCCATAGAACGCGTGAACAGTGAGCCCAGAGCAAGCGTAAGCTTTCGTATCAACAACGGAGAAATAGAGGTGTCGGGCCTGCAGCGCGGCGAGCGTGTGAGCGTTTACGGCATCAACGGAGCCCTGACGGCGTCGACGGTGGCTTCTTCTGACAATGCTTCCGTGAGCCTACAGCTGACCAAAGACGGCAGCAAGGTGTACATCGTGCGCACGAGCAGCGGCAAATCATTCAAATTTACAACCAAATAACAACCTACTACAATATTCTATAAACAATTCAAGCGATGAAGAAATTATTTACTCTTATATGCGTTTTCATCAGTGTTCTCGCTGCCGGCGCACAGACCTCAGACAGCGTAGCCGTGTGGCAGAACGGCAAGGCAACCATGTTTGCAAGGGCATCTGTAGACAGTATAACCTTTGTAAAAGGCATTAACCCTCTCGACACCATGTTTGTTGACATGGGGGTAAGCGTGAAATGGGCCAAAGTGAACATAGGCGCTACCACCGAGACAGAGTTTGGCTCCTTCTTCCAGTGGGGTGACCCGGAGCCTAAGCAGGAGTGTTCGTGGGATAATTATAAATGGCATGAGGGGGCTGATGACAGTTATGCGCGTTACACCAAGTATGTTGTTGACGCGCAGTATGGCTGGAACGGCTTTACAGATGGCAAGGGTGAGCTTGACCCGGAGGATGATGCTGCTGCCGTGGCATGGGGTGACGGATGCCGCATGCCTACCTGGAGCGAGATGCAGGAGCTCATTGAGGGCTGCACATGGACGTGGGATACCATTCATGCCGTGCCCGGCGCAACGGCTACGAGTAAGGTTAATGGCAACAAGATATTCTTTCCTGCTGCAGGATTTCATTATACGCAGAACACGTCAGGCTATGCTCACGGTGACGATCCCTACAACTGGTGGCCCGGCGACCGCGTGATTTACTGG
>DLDC01000059.1:1713-9425 GCA_002480935.1 Prevotella sp. UBA7782
GATGCCCTTTACTGGGATTTCCGTAGTGCTGCCAAACATGCACAAGATGATCCTTGGAATGTGTATGGCCCATGGAGATATATCAGTTCAATGCGTTATTATGGCCATCCGGTTCGTGCCGTCCGTCCTTAGCCCTATTCAATAAGTGAATATGTGCCAGATGTTATTTGAAAGCACTGGCACATTTTTGATTTGTAGTACATATAAATAAAACATCTGATGAAAACTTTTCTACTTTCAAATATTGTCGGAGCCATCGCCTTTTTGACAGTTGCAACAGCAGGCGCACAGACTTTTGCACCTCGTGCTCTGCCCTCCCAGCAAACGTTGAGCACTGCCCGGCAGCAGAAACTGCTCAACGAATACCGGGTAAGCCATCCGCTGGACCGCGGAAGGATGGTTGTGCCGCAGCGGCAGAGCAACGCTGTTATGGGCCTCAAGCAAAACAGACGGCCTGTTGACACGCAGCTAAAGACGGCTGCGGGCAACACCATCTGGGGCAATGTGATGTATATGGACGAGTGGTCGGTCATGCAGACGTGGCCATACGGCTATTATGCCTTTCAGCCTGTAGCGTCGCCACAGTTCAACCTGCTCTACCAGCAAGAGCGAGGGTATGCAAACAATGGCGTGGGCTATTATGACGGACATCTCTATCAGTTGTCTATGGACGATAAGTTTAAGTCTGTCAACATCTGTTCTGAGGTTCTCTACGACTTCGATACATCTACGTGGACAAGAAGCAACGACACCATTGCGCGCGATTCCTCGCAGTTGCGCTATGAACTGATGGCCCTTGAGACTGCGCAGGGTCCTGATGGCACGGTATACGGACAGTTTTATTCGCATGACGGAAAGCGTATGGAGTGGGGTACTATCGATTATCGCACGCTGACACGCACCACCTTTGGGCAGTGCACTCGCACGTATGTGGCCCTCGGCGTGACCAAGCAGCACGAGCTGTATGGCGTAGCTGCCGATGGCAACCTCTATAAAATAAGTACCACGGACGGTACAGAAACCCTCGTAGGCAATACCGGATTGACCGTAACGGCCAACGGTGGATATTATTATCAGTCGGGTGAGATAGACCCCAAAGACAATACTTTCTATTGGGCGGCAGTGCTTCCTGATGGCGAAGGAATTAAGACCGGCCTCTATACGGTGAACCTTCAAACCGGAACGGCTACGAAAATAGGTGATTATACGGGACAGATTCTCGGCATGATCATACCTCACGACAATGCTGAAGATGATGCACCGGAGGCAGTGAGCGACTTGGCGGTGAGCTTCACGGCACCTAGTCTTACGGGAACAGTGTCGTTCACCGTCCCCTCACGGACGTTTGCAGGCTCAGCACTCAGCGGAGAGGTGAGCTATGATGTTACAGCCAACGGGCTGACTGTGGCCTCGGGAACGGCTCAGGCAGGCGAAAAGGTGAGCAAGGAGGTCACTTTGCCCAAGAGTGGAGAATATTCTTTCGTCGTTACTACATCCACATCGGCCGGCGCTTCGCCTAAAGCTTCGGCCTTGCAACTTGTGGGTTACGATATTCCTGACGTGCCGGCGAACGTCAGTGCCACGCATACGGGCAATGAGGCTACCATCAGTTGGAAGGCTCCCACAAAGGGATTGAACAATGGTTATATGGGCGAGCTGACCTATGACGTTGTTCGTGTAAACGGAACAAAGCAATCGTCGACAACCGTAGCTGCCGCAACAACAGCTACATCCGTGACCGACCAACTGCCGGAAGATGCTGATATGGGATATTATTACTATACTGTCACTGCGCATAATGGCGACCAGGTGAGTGCTACTGCAACGTCTAACGGCTTTACATTCGGCTCGGCCATCACGCCGGATTGGCATACGGAGTTCGGCACACAGGCCGACTTCGGGCTCTTCACCGTGGTGGATGCCAACAAAGATAAGAGAACTTGGCGCTATGACGAGGCTGATAAGGCTGCCATGTCAAACTATAGCTCGACTAACGGTAATGACGACTGGCTCTTCACACCCGGCTTCCGCCTCAGTCCTGACTACACCTATAAGTTTATATATAAGGTGCGCAATGTTTATGAAGGCTATCCTAACAGTCTTGAAGTGAGATGGGGAACCGACACCACAGCGGCTGCCATGACGTCTACGCTGCTTGCCACCACTACGCCAACGGCACAATGGAAGGTTTATGAGCATGAGGTTACGCCGTCGGTAAGTGGCATTTATTACTTCGGCTTCCACGATAATACGGCTCAACGCGACCAGTATGCCTTACAGCTGGACAGTGTGGCCATCGTAAAGAGCGCGGCCCTGACGGCTCCGGACTCGGTAACTATGCTGAGCATAGTACCCGGTGAGAATGGAGCAAGCACGGCCAAGGTGACCTTTAAGCTGCCTGTCAAGAACATAAATGGCAGCAAGCCGAGCAAGACAAAGAGCATAACAAAGATTGTAGTGAAGCGCGACGGAGAGATATTCAAGAGTTATCCCAAGGCTGGAGCAACAACTACATATAGTTATGGAGCAAAGTTTGATGCCGGAACAGATAAGAATATTCCTTCAGGATGGCATACCTACACCGTTGTATGCTCAAATGCTGAGGGCGAAGGGCGTGAAGCTTCCAAGCGGGTATATATAGGCTTGGATGCGCCCAAGGCTCCGACAGGTCTTAAACTGCATGACGACTCTACGCATATCACGGCTACATGGGACGCGTTTACCGGCAAGGGAGCCAATGGCGCTTACCTCGAACCGACTGATATTGCCGTTAGTTTCTTCAATCACTACGAGAATTACTATGGCCAGCAGGTCGTTGGCGACTCGCTAACGTCTAGCGCTAAAGGCGCGACATCGCTCGTCCTGCCTCAGAATCCTGAGACATCCATCAACCGAGGGGCGCAAGGACTCTATTATTTAGCAGCCCGTGCCGATGGAAGTATGGGCAAGAGCGCGTTTGTTTTCACCCCTTCGGTGGTAGTAGGACCTACCATTGGTCTTCCGTTTAGCGAGAGTTTCCATGATGGAAGTGTTGACAATCATTTCATTTGGGTAGAAGGCAACGAGCAATACAATCACCGCTCTAACTCAGCTGCATGGTATCTGGAGGAGAATGGCGATGCCGATGGAACGGGAGGTGCTTTGTTCTGGAAACCATATACCGAGACACAGAACTATGTAACAACTGATTATACTGTAGAGGCTGGTGATGAGGCCTCGCTGAATATGCCGAAGGTGAGCTTGAAGGGCGCGCAAAATCCGATGCTACTCTTCCAGCTTTATGCCACGAAGAATGATCCCGGAAAGTTGAAGGTGATGGTTCAGACGCCTGACGGCATAGACCACGACGGCAAGATCATAGACCTTAAGCAGACAGCTCAGGCCGGATGGAGCCGTCAGAGCCTCAGTCTGAAGGATTATGCCGGCCAACGTTATGTCATTGTGAAGTTCCGTGGCATCAGCGAAGGCGACAGTACAACAGTGGGTATCGACAATATCAGCATCTATAACCAGCCCTATTATAACCTTGCAGCCACATCCCTGTCGGCTCCTGTTAGTGTTACGGCGGGAGCGGAAGCAACGTTCGGCGTGGGCATACGCAACACTGGAGTGAACGCCATGTCCGACTATCGCATACTGCTCTTTGCCAATGGTGTACCGGTAGACACGGTTACAGTGAACGAACCACTGGCTTCACTGGCCGATACGTGCATCAATATGAGGTATATTGTTCCTGTAAAGGTTGCAGACTCTCTGAAGGTTTATGCCACGATAGAGAATAGTAAGGACCTTGACGCTACTGACAATACCACGCAAGAAGCCGATGTCATCGTGATGAAGTCGGGCTATGCAGCAGTCAGTGATCTTGCTGCTGCTAAGGACAAAGGTGCTTCTGTGAGCCTTACTTGGAGCAATCCGGTTATTCCGGAACCGCAGCAGGTCACTGAGGATTTTGAGAGTTATGCTCCCTTCTCACTCTCTTTGGGCGACTGGACGATGATAGATGGTGACAAGGGACGTGTCGCGCCCATCTTCAACTCCAACCCCATACCAGTCTATGGAAAGGAGTTCGCATTCACGGCATTTAATCCTAATGCCATTGCAAGCGATATCAATGTGCTGCAGATAGCGCCCGGACTCACTCCTCATAGTGGCAATCAGTTTGCTGCTGCCGTATATAGCTATCGCGACGGTGAGGTGGTGGATGCCGATAACTGGCTCATCTCACCCATACTGTCTGGAAATAGCCAGACAGTGATGTTCTATGTATTCAACATTGCTGTATCTGACGGGGGCACGCCGACACCTTATACAGAGAAGTTTGATGTGCTTTACTCCACCACCAGCACCGATAGTGCAGCCTTTCATAAGCTGGAGAGTGGTGAGGCCGACGGCATAAACCTTCGCAATGTGGCCCCTAACTGGAAAAAGGTTACTGTAAATTTGCCCGAAGGAGCCACATATTTTGCCATTCATCATAACACGATGGCCAACAATACTTACATCTTTGGTGTGGATGATGTGACCTTCGAAAAGGGTACACTCGGGCAAAACGACTCTATAGTGGGCTTCCGCATCTATCGAGACGGTGAGTATATAGGCTGTTGCGGTGGCGATACACACGTCTATATAGACCCGAATGGCAGTGAGAAATCTGTTTATACCATAGTGGTTGTCTATGAGGACAAAGACGGACATCGCTATTTCTCAGGCGTGTCTAACGAGGCTTCACCCTCAGGAGCAACGGCTGTGCAAGCCGTCAATGTCCAAGCAACTGCCGACGAACATGTATATAATTTAGCCGGGCAGCGGGTATCACGCAGTTATCGTGGTCCTGTTATCTGCAACGGAAGGAAGTTTATACAGAAATAAAGCAGAACAAAGAGAAAGAAAAGTAATGAACATACTTCATTTTATTAACTCAAACATATAGCTTATGAAGAGGTTAAATTACATTGTAGCTCTCATGTCAGTGCTGTTGAACATCGCCCCGGCGAGTGCGTACGAGCAGGAGACCATCTCCAACTACACGTACGACTTCAATCTCGGCCTTGGCGATGGGCAGACAACCCTTGAGAGTGGATGGGCGCCACCAGGATGGAGCCACATCGTTGACACGTATAACGGCAGTTGGCAAACCTATACTGTCGATTATACTTATGCTTCCGCATTGGGTGTAGACAACTCAGGCGCTGTTATGGTGAGCACACAGAGCCTTGGCAGTTGGTACAGTTCATACGAAGCCAAGGACTTGCTTGTCACGCCATTGGTAAGCGGTACAGTCACATTACAGGTAAAGAAGAACGACTATGACGGCAGTATTCAGTTCTATAATGTCGATGAGAGTGGCGGCTCTTATGCTGCCGGGACACAGATTACAGACACCACGATGAGTGGCGCACTGTCTACGTCAAGCGACACATTTATTACGGTAACGCTGGATGCCGGCACCACGCCCCGCCATATAGGTGTTCGGGCCAGTGGAGTGATCATCGATAACTTCAAGGCAGCCAGTGCCACTGTGGTGAAGAAGCCGCAGATGAAGATACGCAGTGTGAGTCCTGCTGACGATCAGTCTGTAGATGCCGACGCCAACGGCGACTTCACGGTGAGCTATGACGTTGCCATTGCCAACACAGGACTGTTAGATCTCACCGAGGGCTATCCCGGTTATTCGCTCAGCCTTATCCGGCCTAACGACTCGCTCGTAGCCGAAGTGCCTTTAACCAGAACGCTCAAGCAAGGCGCTACCGATACGGTCAAGGTGAGCAAGACGCTCAATATCTCGCAGTTCCCGGCTGGTTACAGCTATGAGTTCAGCATTCGCGAGAACATAGACAGCGTGGTGACTAAAGCGGGTAGCGTATATCCTGTGGAGTATAAGCCTCAGTTCAAGTTCACAGAGCCTGGCTCATCTGTTTCGCTCAACGACAGTATAAGCCTAAACTTTGGTATGGTGAAGGGCAAGGCAACCAAGAGTTATGTCATTGCCAATGATGGTGCGAAGGCTCTCGACATCACTTCCATCACCGTGCCTGACGGTTACACCGTTCTTCCGGCGGCTCCGTTCAGTGTTGAACCTCACCAGCAAGACACGCTTACTGTGCAACAGAACGATGATTTCATAGGTGAGAAGAGCGGCATCATCACCCTCAAGATGAAAGATCTGCCCGACTATCACATCCTTGTGAGCGGTAGTTGTGTAGACTCTACCAAGTGGTTCGTCAACTTTGAGGATAACCAGATACCTAAGAACGTCATTGCAGAGGGCACCAACTGGGCCGTTGCTACCTATCCGCAGCAGCTTGAGCTTCTTGGCAACCAATACTGTCTGTATCAAGATCAGTATGGCGAACCCTCTGACCACTTCATCTCTCCGAAGCTTCATGTAGCTGCCGGCGATGTGTTGCAGTTCATGGCTGCACGTGGCAGCAGTGCCACGACACCTGTGCTCAACGTCTATTACAGCTACGACCGCCACAACTGGACGCTTGTAAAGACCATCAATACGAGCGATACGATACCCGAAGCCGACAGATTCTCAAACGAGACATACCGTGGCTCTGGTTATTATGCCAACTACAAGTTCAAGACCTTCACCCTCAGCAATATCCCTGTGGGCGATGTCTATGTGGCTTTTGCCGGAACCTACTTCTATCTCGACAATCTCTATGGATTCACTCCGGTAGCTGTGAGCCACGACATCATGATGTCACAGTTTAAGGTTCCGGAAACCATAAGCGTCAACAAAGCAGCCGAATTCTCTGCTTCTGCCCATAATGCTACAGTAAATAACGTTGATGCAGGCTCATATACGGTACAGCTCGTTATAGGTGATGAGCACTATGACGCTGAGGCTTCGAAGATAAGTGCCGGCGGAGATGCTTCTTACACCGTGAGTGCTACTCCGCACAAGGCTGGTACCTTCCCGGCTTACTTCGTGTACAAGACGGCCGACGGCTATGTTTCTACCACCGACACTGTGAGTGTTACGATAGCTCCTGAGACAACATTAGGCTCTCATCAGGTAGGAACGCCCTCGTCATCATCTGCTTCAATGAGGGGTCTTCTGAATATGTATGACAAGAAGAGCCAGGTTGTTGCCGTGTATAAGGCATCAGACATCAACCTTCCTGCCGGTACAATCATCCACGGCATCTCACTCCGCGGCTACAATCCCAAGCCCATCGACAGTGATGTGCAGCTCTATTTCCGCAGTACAGACAAGACTTCTATGGATGCTACTACGGCTGAGGATGAGATAGCCGATACGGCAAGCTTCACCAGAGTATACGCAGGAAACTACAGCTTCCCCACTGGCGGACAGAGTGATGGTTCTTCTTATACCCCCACAATAACGAAAGCTGACGACATTTTCCACGTAACCTTTGCCACACCGTATGTATATGATGGTGGAAACCTGGAGATAGCAGCCAACCATGTGTCTGATTCCTGGAGCAAAATCTTATGGGAGCTAACCAACGTCGAGGGTCAGTCTGCCGGACGAAGCAACGACCGTACGCTGGATTCTTTCGAAGATTGGAACCTGCCCGTTATCTACTTAGACATCGAGCGCGCTCCGTCTGCCGTCAGTGGCACCGTTACGTCAGCGACAACTTCGCAGCCTGTTCCCGGCGTAAAGGTGAAGCTGGTCAGCGGAAATGTAGAATATGCCGATACAACCGATGCTGCCGGTAAGTATAATGTAAAGA
>DLDC01000145.1:0-12037 GCA_002480935.1 Prevotella sp. UBA7782
AGCGTTCCTTCTGCACGCGTGTCATATATATAATGTCGGCATCGGCTATCACCTTTTCGTTGAATACGGTGTGCTCCACATACTTGATGTTATGTTCCTTGCAATAGAGCTTGTACTCCTGCGGCATGGCGAGCTCTTTGGGCGCTATGAAGTGGAAGGTTGGGTTGAAGTGGCGCATGGCCATGATGAGCGAGTGCACGGTGCGTCCGTACTTCAGGTCGCCCACCAGATAGATGTTAAGATTCTCGAGCGTGCCCTGTGTCTGGTTGATGGTGTAGAGGTCGAGCATACACTGTGACGGGTGTTGATGTGCTCCGTCGCCTGCGTTGATGATGGGCACAGGTGCCACCTCGCTGGCATACTGTGCTGCTCCCTCTATGTAGTGCCTCATGACGATGGCATCGGCATAGTTAGATACCATGAGTATGGTGTCTTTGAGCGTCTCTCCCTTGCTTACGCTCGACACTTTGGCGTCGGTGAAGCCTATCACGCGTGCCCCCAATCGGTTGGCTGCCGTCTCAAAGCTGAGGCGTGTGCGTGTGGAAGGCTCGTAAAAGAGCGTTGCAATGACCTTTCCTTTAAGGAGTTCTCTGTTAGGATGTTTTTCGAATTCTTTAGCCATCTCGATGAGATAAAGAATTTTCTCCCGAGACAGCCCTTTAATGTTCACAAAGTTGTGCTTCTCCATTTATTGTGATGTATTAACTGTTTCCGTGCGCTAAGTTAAGCATAAAATTCGGTAAGGCAAAGGCTTTACGGCAGAAAATTCTAAATTTTATTTTGGTTTATTCTTATTTTACACTATCTTTGCAATGATTTTTTTGAAAAGACAAGCATGAGAAGAGCCTTTGTACACTTTCTTTGGGGAGCTTTGATAACCATAGTTTCATTCCTGTTCGTATTTTTCATAGCTGTTTGGAACGGATGGATAGGGTATATGCCGGATATGGAAGAGCTCTCTAACCCACTAGATAAGTTTGCCTCACAAGTTTATTCTGCCGATGGTAAGCTCATTGGCACGTGGAACCAAGAGAATGCCAATAGGGTGGCAGTTGATTATAACAATCTGTCGCCGCACTTGGTGCATGCCCTTGTGGCTACTGAAGATGAGCGGTTTTATGAGCATTCCGGCATAGACTTCATTGCTCTGGGCCGTGCCATCATCAAGCGTGGCGTGATGCGGCAGGAGAGTGCCGGAGGCGGCTCTACCATCACGCAGCAGTTGGCCAAGCAGCTCTACTCCGAGAAGGCACACAACACGCTGGAACGACTCTTGCAGAAGCCCATAGAATGGGTGATTGCCATCAAGTTGGAGCGTTACTTTACGAAGGAGGAGATCATTGCGATGTACCTTAACTACTTCGACTTTCTGCACAATGCCGTGGGTATCAAGCATGCGGCCAACATCTACTTCAGCAAGGAGCCCCGCAACCTGAACGTTGACGAGTCGGCTACGCTCATCGGCCTATGCAAGAACCCGTCGATGTTCAATCCCCTGAGATATCCCGAAAGGTGTGTTGCGCGGCGCAATGTGGTGCTGCAGCAAATGCTCAAGTCGGGCTATATCACGCGTGCCGAATATGCCGACTACAGTGCACAACCCCTCAACCTGCGGTTCAGAAGGGAGAATAAGGTGGACGGTTCCGGCGAATATTTCCGCGAATTCCTGCGTCAATACATGATGGCCAAAGAGCCTAAGCGCGAGGATTATCAGAACAGAAGCTTACGGCAGTTTGTTATCGACTCTATAGCATGGGCACAAGACCCGCTCTATGGGTGGTGCAACAAGAATATGAAGCGCAACGGCGAACCTTATAATATATATACCGACGGTCTGCGCATATACACCACCATCGACACGCGTATGCAGCAATATGCCGAGAAAGCCGTGCGACAGCAGATGGCCGGATTCTTGCAGCCTGCCTTCAACAAGGCCAACAGCATGAAGCAGAACGCGCCCTTCTCGTCGAAGATTAGCCGACAGACCATCAAGAACATTCTGAACCGCTCTATCAGGCAGAGCAACAGATATCTTGTTATGAGGGAGCAGGGAGCGTCGCCCGACGACATCAAGCGCGCTTTCCGCACACCGGTGGAGATGTCGCTCTTCACTTATCACGGTGAGGTAGACACGGTGATGACCCCCATAGACTCTATACGTTATTATAAGTCGTTCCTCCGCTCGGCCTTCATGAGCATGGATCCCCACACCGGAGCTGTGAAAGCCTATGTGGGAGGCATAGACTTTGAGCATTTCAAGTATGACATGGTGATGCTCGGCCGCCGGCAGGTGGGTTCTACCATCAAGCCCTTCCTCTACGCTCTGGCTATGCAGAACGGCATGACACCTTGTACGTTGGCTCCCAACGTGCAGCGTTCTTACGGCGGATGGACACCCAGAAACGGCAGCCACGCCAGATACGGGCAGATGGTTCCGCTCAAATGGGGACTCATGATGTCTAACAACTGGATTTCAGCCTATCTCATCAATCAGCTGGGACCATCGCAGTTTGTGAGCATCCTGCACGACTTTGGACTCAACAACCCCGACATAGACAAGAACACCACGCCTGTGCTGAGCCTCGGACCCTGCGAAGTGTCGGTGGGCGAGATGGTGAGTGGCTATACAGCCTTTGTAAACCAGGGCATCAGATGTGCACCGCTCTTCGTGACAAAGATAGAAGACAGCCACGGCAACGTCATCGCTCAGTTCCAGCCCCTGATGAATGAGGTGATAAGCGAAGACAATTCATATAAGATGATAGACATGCTCCGGGCCGTGGTAGACAACGGTACGGGTAACAGACTGCGCTATCAATACAACATCACGGGTGAAGTGGGCGGCAAAACCGGTACCACCAATAACAACTCTGATGGTTGGTTCATAGGCTTCACGCCACAGCTGGTGAGCGGCGTATGGGTAGGCGGCGAGGATCGCGACATACACTTCGACTCTACGTCAATGGGTCAGGGAGCAACAATGGCATTGCCTATTTGGGCTTACTTCATGAAGCTGGTTTATGCCGACAAGACATTGGGCTACAGCCCCGGCGTGAAGTTCAACGTGCCAAGCTCGTTTAATCCATGCGCGGTGAAAGACACTGTGAACATGAACGGCATTGACGAGGTATACGAGTAGCAGACATGAAATCTATAAATCATTAGGTTGGTGCGGAGACTTTGGGCAAAGTCTTCGCACCAACTTTTTTCCCCTATAAGAGAAGTGGACAGCACTCCCAATATCCAACCTCTCCATAAGCCGGAAATGCTTATTAACACATCAGCCTATAGACAAAACAGGCGCTCAATCGTCATAATATATGTTTATGGCGAAGGCCCTTCGTGCTCAAAGCCATAACATGATTAATACAGAAAGTCAAGACATGAAGATATTCAAACGAACAGTCATCTTACCCCTCATGCTGCTGTCAGCATCAACACTGATGGCTCAGAACGATGCCAAGCCATGGACCTTTTGGTATTGGATGTATGGAGCCGTGTCGAAGGCAGGCATACATGCCGACCTTACTGCTATGAAAGATGAGGGGCTGGGGGGCGCCTTCCTTATGCCCATACGCTCGGCCAAGGAGCGGCCGGAGTATGGTGGAGATGCCGACGCCCTGACACCCAAGTTCTGGGATATGGCTGCCTATGCCCTGCAGCAGGCCGACTCGCTGGGCTTGGAGATGGGCATACACATCTGCGATGGCTTTGCATTGGCCGGAGGACCGTGGATAAAACCTGAAGAATCTATGCAGCAAGTGGTGTGGACCGACACCATCGTGGCTGCCAAAAATATAGAGCGGCTCGCCGTAGAGCGGCCGGCGGGCAGATTGGGTTATTATGAGGACATTGCAGCTTATGCCATTCCGTTACAAGAAAAATGGCTCACCTATACGCCTGCAGCTGTCAGCACGGAAGGCGGAGTGAGCAAGAGCGACAAGGGCTATTACATAGCCTTCACGCCAGGTGCCATCATCAATGACATGGGGCGCACAGTCACCATACGTTCGGTGCGCATCCGCCCCAATGGCACCAGCATTCAGGCCCTGCGCGTGAGCATATCAGCGTCAGCCGACGGCAAGACCTGGAAACCCATCAGACAGCTGCAACCTCCGCGTCAGGGCTGGCAGAACAACGGACATGCTTATACCTACGCTCTCAAACCCTTCAGCGCACGCTATGTGAAGCTCTCGTGGACGCCGGAGGGAAGCGAGCCGGGAGCCGAAGATCTGGATGCAGCCAAATGGAAACCCACCCTCAAACTGCAGGAAGCCACTTTTAGCTCAGAGCCTAAGATAGATAATTGGGAGGGTAAAGCGGGGCAGGAATGGCGTATAGCACCCGAGACATCGGCCACTGATGTGCCTGACGAGCTGTACATACAGCCTTCGGGCATGGAGAGGATTACGCTGCGTGACAGCCATGCAACTTGTTCTTCTATAGCCCCGGCATCGCTCAGGTTGCTCAAACAGCATTTCAAGAAACCCAAATATTATCGCATTATGCGCTTCGGACATACCACAACGGGGCAGACCAATGCCACGGCAGGAGGTGCAAAGGGACTGGAAGTGGATAAATTTAACCCACAAGCCGTCAACAAGCAGGTGGATAATTGGTTTGCACGCTTCAAGCATCTGTCTGACAGCATACACGCCGGTAAGCCCGGCAATGGTCCCGTCACCACGCTGCATGTAGACTCATGGGAGTGCGGAACACAGAATTGGGGCTATCACTTTGCCGATGAGTTTCAGCAAGCCAATGGCTACGACCTGTTAGACTGGCTGCCTGCCATGGCCGGAGTACCACTGGCATCGGCAGAGAAGAGCGAGCAGGTGCTGCATGACGTGCGTTTGTTGGTGAACAGCTTGCTGAACAAATGTTTCTTTGCCACTGTGAGAGATAGGGCACATGCCATGGGCGTGCGCTTCACATCAGAGAGTGTTGCCCCCACCATGGTGGCCGATGGAATAGACCATTACGACTATGCCGACATTCCCATGGGTGAGTTCTGGCTTAACTCGCCTACCCACGATAAGCCTAATGACATGCTCGATGCCATCAGCGGCGCGCATATCTATGGAAAGAACATCGTGCAGGTAGAGGGATTTACTGAGGTGAGAGGTGTGTGGAACGAGACCCCCGCTATGCTGAAGCCCTACTTCGACCGTTTCTTGGCTTTGGGCATGAACAAGATTACGCTTCACGTCAATGCCCATAACCCATGGACTGACAGAAAACCCGGCATGACGCTCGATGGCATAGGACTCTTTTTTCAGCGTGACCAAACATGGTATAAGGACGCCAAGCCCATGATAGACTATATGACACGTTGCCAGCACATCATGCAATGGGGGCACCCCGTAACAGATATTGCCGTGTTCAATGGTGAGGAGATGCCGCGCCGCGCTCTCACCCCCGACCGTCTGGTGCCTATGCTGCCCGGGCTCTTCGGCGAAAGGCGTGTGGAGAGTGAGCGCATCCGACTGGCCAACGTGGGTCAGCCCATGACTGAGGGGCCTGTGGGTGTAAGGCATTCTGCTGGAATACTCGACCTGAAGGATTGGATAAATCCGCTGCACGGCTATCAATACGACTCCTTCAATGCCCGTGCCTTGTCTAAGTCGGGCACCCTGAATAACGGCTGCTTCACACCCTCAGCTAACGCAAGCTATAAGATAGTGGTTATTCCGCAAGCCCGGAGGATGAATCCGTCACGCGAGGCACTATCTGCCGAGGTAGCCAAACGTATAGCAGAGCTCAGACAGGGAGGTGTAGTGGTGATAGACAAACCCTATCTTGGCGCCGACCTCACGGCCTACGGCTTGAAGCCCGATGTCTTATTGCCCGAAAATATAGCCTACGCACACCGCGCCCATAACGGCAGTGATGTCTACTTCATTGCCAATCAGCGCGACAGCGCGCTCAGCTTTACAGCTGTTTTCCCACGTATGAAAGCAAGCAAAGCAACGCTCTACGACGCGCGCTTCAACCGATATGCCAACGTCGTAACCCCTGTCAATCAGTCAGGATATACATCCGTAGAGATGACTCTGCCCGCCCATGGCTCGTTGTTTGTGTTTTTTGGCACCGACAGACCCATGCCTTTGTCTACAGAAAGTCTCCTGCCCACACAGCCCGGACGGCAAGCAAAAGAGCTCAAGCCCCTGCAACCTTGGAGCGTCTTGTTGAAGGAAAACGGAAAGAACATGGCATGGGAGCAACTCACCGATTGGAGCAAGAGCAGCGACGACTCGGTGCGCTACTTCAGTGGGCACGCCGTTTATCAGACAACCTTCCGCTCTCCTCAATCGCCGGCATCAGCTACGCGCCTTTGGCTGGGCGAGGTGCACGATGTAGCCAGCGTATGGGTGAACGGCATCTATTGCGGTACGGCGTGGACAGAGCCTTATTGCGTAGAGATAGGCAAGGCTCTGCGAAAGGGCACGAACAACTTACGCATAGAGGTTGTAAACACTTGGGCCAATGCCCTGCGAGGCGCTGATAGTGGGAAAGCGCCCTATGCAGGCATTTGGACCAATGCCCGCTACCGGCTCAAGGGCGACGCTTTGCTGCCCGCCGGTTTGTTGGGTCCTTTGAAAATAGACTAAAAACTAAGATAAAAATGAATTTAAGAGTAATCGCGCTTGCTGCCTTGATGGCCTTTGCCGGATGGGATGCCAGCGCAAAAGTAAAACTCCCGGCATTCTTCAGCTCCGGCATGGTGCTGCAACAGCAAACCACATGTCGCATTTGGGGAACAGCCTCGACAAACAGCCGTGTGAAAGTAGTCACATCATGGAATGGCAAACATTATCAGACCGTGTCCAATGCTCAGGGGCAGTTTGAAGTAAAGGTGGCAACGCCTGCAGCAGGAGGCCCCTATAGCATAACCCTTGATGATGGTGAGAAGACAACGCTCGACAGCATCCTTATAGGAGAGGTGTGGTTGTGCAGCGGACAAAGCAACATGGAGATGCCCATCAAAGGCTTCAAGGCACAGCCTGTGGAGGGAGCCATTAACGAAATTCTTAATGGCGCCGATGACAACCTGCGCTTCTTCAGCGTGAAGAGAAACCCCGCGCTCACCCCTCTATCAGATGTAACGGGCAAGTGGACAGCAGCCAACAGCGCCTCGATAAGGGAGTTCAGCGCCACAGCCTACTTCTTTGGCAAGCAGCTACGAGCCAGTCTGAAGGTGCCCGTAGGGTTGCTGCTCACGGCTTACGGAGGCAGCGCATGTGAGGCTTGGCAGACCGGCGAATGGTTGAAAGCCTTTCCGGAGGTGAAGTTGCCCACAGACCAGGCAACAGTAGACAAGCTCAAGCAGCGTTGTCCCACAGCCTTATATAATGGTATGTTGCATCCACTCATAGGCTACGGCATAAGGGGCGCGATATGGTATCAGGGCGAAGACAATGTGAACCGCTACGCCAACTATGCCCGACTGATGAAGAGCATGGTGGAAGGCTGGCGCCAGGAATGGGGGCTGGGCGACTTCCCGTTCTATTACTGTCAGATAGCGCCCTACGATTATTCGCTCATCAAGTGGGATATGAACAGCGCCTTCTTGCGTGAGCAGCAGCTCAAGGCCGAGAGTATGATATCCAACTGTCGCATGGCTGTGCTTATGGATGCCGGACTAAAATACGGCATACATCCACGTAAGAAACAACTGGCCGGACAAAGGCTTGCCATGCTGGCTCTTGCCAATACCTATGGCGTGAAAGGACTGCCCGACTATGCCGTATATAGCAGCATGGAGATACACGGCGACACCTGCGTGCTGAGGTTTGACAGAAGCAAGGAGTGGGTCTACTTTAACAACGGAACAACCAGCAACCTCTTTAAGGTGGCCGGAGCCGACCGCGTATTCCATCCAGCACAAGCCTGGGTGTCGGGCAATAGAGTTTATGTGAAGAGCACTGAGGTGGGCCGCCCCGTAGCCGTACGCTACGCCTTCACCGACTGGGCAGAGGGCGATCTCTTTCATGATGGCCTGCCCGTGAGCTCCTTCCGCACCGACAACTGGGACGACGTAAAGTAACATCATTCATCTATTCAATCATCACAAGCAATGAAAAATCTTCTCTTTATACTTCTAGCATTCGCCTGCCTGACGATGCATGCCCAGCAGCCCACGTCGGTTGCAGGCTTCCTGCCCATAGAAAATCAAGGCAGAGAGGTGTGGAACTTCAACTTGGGTTGGCGCTTCCATCTCGGTGATGCCGAGGGAGCATGGCAGAAAGACTATGACGACTCACGTTGGGAAACGGTGAGTACGCCGCACAATGTGCGACTGGAGCCTGCTGAGGCAAGTGGATGCCGCAACTATCAAGGCATAGCCTGGTACAGAAAACACTTCACTCTGCCTGCCGATGGCGCCATGATATACTTTGAAGCTGTCATGGGCAAGCAGAAGATATACGTAAACGGAAAGCTCGCCACCACCCACTTTGGCGGCTACCTGCCTATCATTGTCAGGCTGGATAAGATGGGACTGCACAAGGGCGACAAATGTGTGATAGCCGTCATGACAGACAACTCAGACGATGGCAGTTACCCTCCCGGTAAGCCACAGACCCAACTTGATTTTGCTTATCACGGAGGAATCTACCGTGACGTATGGCTCATAGCCAGGCACAAGGTGCACATCACCGATGCCAACGAGGCCGGCAAAACGGCCGGGGGTGGCGTGTTTGTGCACTTCAACAATATCTCTGCCCAACGGGCGGATGTGAGCGTGAACACCGACGTTATCAACGAGAGTGCCCAAACACGTGTGGTGACCGTTGAGCAACAACTGCTTGATGCCGCCGGACATGTGGTGCGCAGCGGCTCACAAAGGCTGAAGATGCAGCCCGGAGCAACAGCTCAAAGCATACTAACGCTGAAAGTGAGCAAACCCAACCTATGGTCGCCCGAAGAGCCTTATCTGTACAAGCTTGTCACACGCGTCAAAGAGCAGGGCAAGACCTTAGACGGCGGAGCAACACGCGTGGGTATACGCAGCTTTGAGTTTCGTGGCAAGGAGGGCTTCTGGCTTAATGGAAAGCCCTATCATCAGCTCATCGGAGCCAACAGACATCAAGACTTTGCCTATGTGGGCAACGCCCTGCCTAACTCACAACAATGGCGCGACGCGCTAAGACTGAAGAGGGCGGGGTTCAACATCATCCGCACCGCTCATTATCCGCAAGATCCTGCCTTCATGGATGCCTGCGACGAGCTGGGCATCTTCATGATAGTGGCTACACCCGGATGGCAGTATTGGAACAAGAAGCAGCCCGAGTTTGAGCAGCGCGTCTATGAAAACACCCGCGAGATGATACGCCGTGACCGCAACCATCCCTGCGTGCTGATGTGGGAGCCCATACTCAACGAGACACGCTTTCCCGAGAGCTTCGCACTGAAGTCGTTGCAGATAACCAAAGACGAATATCCCTATCCTTACCGCCCCGTGGCAGCAGCCGACATGAACTCGGCCGGAGTGCGTGACAACTATGATGTGGTGTATGGCTGGCCGGGCGATGAAGACAAGGCCGACTGCCCCAAGCAATGCATCTTCACGAGAGAGTTTGGTGAGTATGTAGACGACTGGTACGCGCAGAACAACATCAACCGTGCCTCACGCTCATGGGGCGAGCACCCTATGATGGTGCAGGCCATGTCGCTCGCCAGCACCCTCGAAACCATGTATCAGACTAAGGGACAGTTTATAGGAGGCGCGCAATGGCATCCCTTCGACCATCAGCGCGGCTATCATCCCGATCCTTATTGGGGCGGAGACTATGATGCTTTTCGTCAGCCCAAGACAGCTTTCTATATGTTTGCGGCACAGCAAAAGCCGCGCATCTGCAAAGCCAACAGCCTGCTCAGCGTGAAGCCCATGGTGCATATAGCTAATGACATGACACAGTTTTCTGATTCTGACGTGGTGGTATTCAGCAACTGCGACAGCGTGAGGCTCAGCATCTACGACGGAGAGAAGCAATTCACCTTGCCCGTCATACATACGGCGGCTACACAACAGCCAGGTTCGGCCTTCAGCCAGCTGAACAGTCAGTTTGCCAAGCCTGTAGTGTTCAAGAACGTATGGAACTTCTGGGAGGCACGGCAGCACAGTTATATTCATAAGAAATGGCAAGAGGTGAACATCAAGGCCGAGGGTATCATCGGCGGTAAAGTGGTATGCGCCGAAACCCGAATGCCCTCACGGCGCAGCACCAAGCTCAGACTCTATGCCGACGACATGGGTAAGTCGCTCGTAGCTGATGGCAATGACTTCATTGTTGTGGTGGCCGAGGTAACCGACGACAACGGTAATGTGCGCCGACTGGCTAAGGAGAGCGTGCGCTTCACCGTGACAGGAGAGGGCAGCATCATAGGCGATGCCGACCTACAGGCTAATCCCAGAGCCGTGGAATATGGCTCCGCGCCCATTCTGGTGCGCTCCACCACACGTCCGGGCAAGATAAAGATACACGCTGAGGTGCTCTTCCCCGGTGTGCATGCGCCCGAACCGGCCGACCTTGAGATAGAAAGCGTGCCCTACAAGGGATATGCTTTCTGCAACGACAGCAGCACATCTGCCGTCAGCACCATCCATGATGCCGTGCCGCAAAACGCTCAACAGAGCAAGAAAACCTATACCGAAGAGCAGAAAAGGCAGATGCTGAAAGAAGTGGAACAGCAGCAAGCCGACTTCGGCATAGCCAAATAACCGTTCTAAGAGGGAGCATGGGCGGACGCCCCGCCCCCTCTTTCTTTTTCACACCCTATATACTGTTTTGTGAGAGACACAAACCGTATAAATAAAACAGGCCATTTGAGGCTTCAAAAATGCCCATTTTGCATCGCTAAATAGTGCTTTTTGCCTCCCAATAAGGGCATTCTTACATAAGCTTGGCACCTGAAGCGCATCATAGGTCCTACACTCTGCCATAGCTTCCCATTTTTTATAAACTCTCATCTACAGCCTTTTGTTTGCTCGAAATTAGTATAAATCGTGGCCTTGTTGCTGTAATTATTCCTTAATAATTTGCTTGTCTCAAAACTTATTGGTACTTTTGCACACGAAAAGAGTTATGTGCAATAAACATAAATAGAAAGTATTTTATCATGTCAATCTCGAAAACCAGACAGAAGTTAGTTGACGTGGCCCGACAGCTGTTTGCGAAGAATGGCGTAGCCAATACCACGATGAACGACATTGCCAAGGCCTCTGGCAAGGGGCGACGCACTCTTTACACTTATTTTAAGAGTAAAGACGATGTCTACTATGCCGTAATAGAGTCAGAACTAGAGCGTCTGTCAGACAAGTTAGACGAGGTTGCAGCCAAGAAGATGAAGCCCCAAGACAAGATAGTGGAGCTGATTTACACCCACCTTAGCATGATAAAAGAAACCGTGGTGCGCAATGGCAACCTTCGTGCTGACTTCTTTCGTAACATCTGGTTGGTAGAGAAGGTACGCAAGAGCTTTGACGAAGACGAGCTGGAGATATTCCGTAAGGTATACACAGACGGCAAGGAAGACGGCGAGTTTGACATTGAGAATGTAGACCTTGTGGCTAACATCACCCATTATTGTATCAAGGGGCTTGAAGTACCCTTTATCTACGGGCGCCTGGGGCACGGCCTTACGGAAGAAACAAGCCGGCCGTTGGTCACCAAAGTGGTGTATGGCGCATTGGGTAAGAGTAATTTAAAATAAGAACAAACTAATAAATATACACACAAATGGGATTATTAACAGGAAAGACAGCCCTTATCACAGGTGCTGCGCGCGGTATAGGAAAAGCTATCGCGCTGAAGTTTGCCGAAGAGGGCGCTAACATTGCATTCACCGACTTGGTTATCGACGAAGAACATGGAGGCCTGGAGACCGAGCGCGAAATAGCAGCCAAGGGCGTAAAAGCCAAGGGTTATGCTGGTAACGCAGCCAACTTTGAGGATACCGCAGCATTGGTAGCCAAGGTGAACGAGGAGTTTGGCAGCATAGACATCCTGGTTAACAACGCCGGTATCACCAAGGA
>DLDC01000145.1:12082-12237 GCA_002480935.1 Prevotella sp. UBA7782
ACCGAGGCACAGTGGGATGCTGTAATTGCCGTTAACCTGAAGAGTGCGTTCAACTTCATCCATGCTTGCGTGCCCATCATGATGCGTCAGCGCAAGGGCAGCATCATCAATATGGCCAGCGTGGTGGGTGTACACGGCAATGCCGGACAGTGCAA
>DLDC01000145.1:12290-18656 GCA_002480935.1 Prevotella sp. UBA7782
GGCGTGCGTGCCAACGCCATCGCGCCGGGCTTCATAGACACTGCCATGACACAGGCTCTGCCTGAGAACATCCGCAAGGAGTGGATCAAGAAGATTCCTCTGCGCCGTGGCGGCACCGTAGAAGATATTGCCAACACAGCCCTTTATCTGGCTTCCGATCTCTCCAGCTATGTATCTGGTCAGGTCATCCAGGTGGATGGTGGCATGAACATGTAATCATTCGTAGAAGAAAATATACAGAGTAGGGGGCAGGACAGAGCGTCCCGCCCCTTATGCTTAATATTATAGGTATGCAAGTAGTTTACGAGGACAATCACATCATCATAGTCTATAAGCAGAGCGGAGAGATTGTGCAGGGTGACAAAACGGGCGATAAGCCTCTCTCTGATACCGTCAAGGAATGGATAAAGGTGCGTTACAACAAACCGGGCAATGTCTTTCTGGGCGTTGTTCACAGGCTCGACCGTCCAGTGGCGGGCCTCGTGATGTTTGGCAAAACATCTAAAGCCACGTCAAGGCTCAATGCCATGTTTCGTGAAGGGCAGGTGCACAAAACCTATTGGGCCATCGTTTCGGGCACACCCAAAGCCGATGAGGCTACATTAGACAACTGGTTGGTGCGCAATGAAAAGCAGAACAAGAGCTATGCCTACGACCATGAGGTGCCCAACTCCAAGCATGCCCTGCTGCGGTATAAGGTTATTGCCCGTTCGGATAACTACACCCTGCTTGCCGTAGACCTGCTTACGGGCCGCCATCATCAGATAAGATGCCAGTTGGCACATGCCGGTATGCCCATCAAGGGCGACCTGAAGTATGGCGCGCGCCGCTCCAATCCCGATGGCAGCATATCCCTTCTGAGCCACAGAATGAGTTTTGTGCACCCCGTGAGCAAGAAAACTATCGACATAACGAGCCCCGTTCCCAACGACAATCTATGGCATGCCATGGAGCAAATGGCCCTGTCTGCCGAGCCCTGACCCTGCTTGCAAGCTCCGAAAAGTAAAAAAAATTATAGTCGGGAGCGCTTTTTTCCTTTCTTTACCTTTATTATATCAGATTTTTTTGCTTACTTTGCAACATTCATTATAGGCATAGGCAATGCTGAAATAACCGAGGTATGAAAAAAATTCTATATGGGTTGATGGCCGTTGTGCTCACCCCCATTGTTCTTTTTCTTCTTATCACTTTGCTGCTTTATATCCCTCCCGTGCAGAATTGGGCTGTAAAGCAAATAGCATCCTATGCGTCTGAACAGACAGGAAAGAGCATCACCATAGGTCATGTGTCACTTTCCTTCCCCCTCGACCTGCAGCTCAACAACTTCAGAATGACGCAGCCCAACGACTCTATAGCCGGGCTGACAGACACCATAGCCAATGTTGAGTCGCTCGTAACCAGCGTGCGGCTCAAGCCTTTGCTGCATAGCCGTGTGGTGGTAGACGGTCTTGAGCTGCGTGGAGCGCAGATCAACACGGCTCAGTTCATAGCCGACACGCGCATCAAGGCACGCATAGGCAGGCTCAGCCTGCGCAGTGACGGCGTAGACCTTACAAAATCGCTTGCTCACGTGAATGTAGCGACGCTGCAAAATGCCAGCGTGGATGTGGCATTGGGCGACTCTGTGCCGCCCGACACCACGCCCAGCCGCAACTTCTGGAAGATTATGATAAGCCGGTTGCAGCTCAGCAAGACAGCCTTTGCCCTTCACATGCCTGGCGACTCCATGCGCATCACCTCTTATTTCGGCTCGGCCGAGGCCAGAGGAGCGCGCCTGTTGCTGCACGACGGGCAGTATGAGGTAGCCTCACTAGACTGGCACAACGGCTCGCTCTCTTATGACAGACCCTTCGAGCCACGGGCCCGGAAGGGCTTCGATGCCAATCACATAGCCTTGACACAACTCAACATCGGCCTAGACTCCTTCTCTTATCTCAAGCCCAACCTGCGGCTGAGCCTGCGCTCGGCCAATTTCAAGGAGCAGGCAGGGCTCACCGTGAGCTCTTTTGTAGGGCCTTTCCGCATGGATTCGGCTTCTATCAGCCTGCCCACTCTGCAACTTGCCACTGACGAGTCTAAGCTCTCAGGCCGTTTCCGTATGGATCTGAACACCTTCAGCGACCTTCATCCCGGGCAGATGAGCCTTGACATTAACGGCTATCTGGGCAAGAACGACATATTGTGCTTCATGCCTTCCATGCCCTCTTCTATAGTGCGTCACTGGCCTGACAAGCCTCTCACCCTGCAGGGGCACGTGGGCGGCAACCTCACCTACCTCATGCTGCGCCCCTTGAGGGTGGCTTTGCCTACGGTGGCCGACCTGACTCTGAGCGGATGGATGGCTCATGCCATGAGCGACACGCAGCGCCGGGCCCGTTTCAACGTTAGCGGACGCACCTACAACATGAGCTTGCTGATGGCTCAACTGCCGGTAAGCGTACGCAAAATGGTGCGAATACCGCAGCCCATAGGATGGAACGGCAGGGTGATGATGGACGGAGGACTATATCAGACGGCCATGAGCATCAGCCAGGGAGGCGGCAGAGCCTTCATAAAGGGCTATATACGTCCTGCCGATATGAGCTATTCGGCTTTCCTAGATGCCCGCAACTTCAATCCCGACCACTTCCTTCCGCACCGCGGACTGCACACCCTGACGGGCTCGGTGAGCGTAAAAGGCGTGGGTACAGACATCACATCGCCCCGAACAACCATCATCGCCAAGGCCGACATTCGCAGGTTCGGCTATCAGAAATACGATCTCAATGGCATAAAGGGGCAGGTGAGCCTGGCCAATGGCTTGCTGCATGCCAACATCAACAGCCGCAACAGCATGGCATCGGGGCAGCTGCATGCCCACGGAAAGCTCAGCAGCAGGGTGATAGACATGCGTGTGGGCGGCAACATAAGCAGTGCCGACCTCAGGAAGGTGGGCATAGTGACCTATCCTTATGTGGTAGGTGGCAAAGCCGAGCTCACCCTATGGAGCAACATGCGCGACTTCAAGGTGAGCGGAAGCATAGCCGATGCCACCCTCAGGCAATATCATCAGCATAAGCTCTCAGCGCCCCTGGCCGCCGGAACATTCCACATAGATGCCTCAAGACGCGGCAAGCTATACGATATAGCCTTCAATGGCTATATGTCTAAGGTAGACGCGTTTGCCTTAGGCATGGCAGACAAGCCCCTGACCACCGCCCTGCGGGCCAACATCAAGCTGCAAACCGACCTGGCACATTATTATAAGGTGAACGGAAATGTGGGCGATGTAACCCTGCGCACTGCCGACAAGCAGTATCAGCCCAAGGATATGAGCATCGACGCGCTCACGCGAAGAGACACCACAAGGGTGTTCTTGAGCGGTGGCGACTTCCTGCTCGACATGGGCCTGGATAAGGGCTACAAGGTGCTCATGGCAGAGTCTGGGCGCATCATGAACGAGGTGAAGCGACAGTATCGCCAAAAATGGATAGACCAAAAAGCCCTCTTCGACCTTCTGCCCCAAGGCTATGTAAGGCTGAAGAGCGGTCCCGACAACCTTGTGAGCGAGTTGCTGAGGCAACAAGGCTATGCTTTCCGCTCTGCGGATGTAGACCTAGCCACCTCGCCCAAGGCAGGGCTCAACGGCACCGTGGTGGCTTCAGCACTCTCCTTGCCCGACAGCCTGCAGCTAGACTCCGTTAATCTGGCGCTGGCTACCGACTCCGGAGTGCTCCGATACAACCTTGCCGTGCTCAACCAGCCCGCCAACAGCTATCCCTACAAAGGCTATCTGCAGGGCGAGCTGCTCAAGAAGGGGCTTACCACCCATGCCTCCATACTTGATGAAAAGGGCCGGACGGGGCTCGACCTTTCGCTCCTGGCTGCCATCAAGGGCAATGGCATCAACCTGAGCATCACGTCACCTAAGTCGATAATCGGCTATAAGAGCTTTGCGGTGAACGATTCCAACTATGTATATATGCGCCGGGATAAGCGCATATCGGCCAACATGAAGCTCATGGCCAAGGACGGTGCCGGCGTACAGCTGTTTACTGACGACGAGGACAGCACCTCCTTGCAAAACATAACCCTGAGCATGAAGCACTTCGAGCTGGGCAAGGTGTTTGCCATTCTGCCCTACGCCCCCAGTGTCTCCGGCGTGCTCGACGGCGACTATCATGCCATTCTCACAAAAGAAAACCTCACCATATCGAGTGATATGGACGTCAAGAACCTCGTTTACCAGCACTGCCCCATGGGCAATGTGGGCACACGGCTCGTCTATATGCCCCAGAGCGACGGCACACATTACGTGGATGCCGTTATACTGCAGGACGATGAGGATGTGGGAAGCCTCACCGGAACATACAACTCAAAGGGCAGGGGCACACTCGATGCCGTGTTCAGCATGGAGAAATTCCCGCTCGATTACATCAACGGCTTTGTTCCCGACCGGTTGATAGGCCTCCGGGGCGTGGGAGAGGGCTCGCTCACGCTGAAAGGGCCGCTCGACGCGCTCGACATCAACGGCGAGGTTTACCTAGACTCGGCACACATCTTCAGCGAGCCTTATGGCGTAGACATGCGCTTTGCCAACGACCCTGTGCTCATCAAGAACAGCCAGATAAAGTTCGAAAACTTCGAGATGTTTGCCAACAATGACGCTCCGCTCGACGTGGCGGGCTCGCTCGACTTCTCCAATCTCAACCGTATGATGCTCAATGTGCGCATGAAAGCCGAAAACTTTGAGATCATAGACGCCAAGGAAAATCCCCGGTCACAGGTCTACGGCAAGGCCTTCGTCAATTTCTATGGCGGTATGAGCGGTCCGCTAGACCAGCTCACCATGCGTGGAAAGCTGGATGTGCTGGGCTCAACAGACATGACGTACGTGCTCAGAGAGTCTAATCTGGTAACCGACAACCAGCTCGACGAGCTGGTGAAGTTCACCAATCTCACCGACACTACGGCCGATGTGGTGCAGCGCCCCGACATCAAGGGCTTCAACATGGGGCTTGACATCAGCGTAGACGAGCAGGCACACATACTCTGCGCGCTCAATGCCGAGCACTCTAACTATATAGATCTGATGGGCGGAGGCAACCTCCTGATGACCTACGACCCCGTCAACGACCTGCGGCTCACCGGCCGCTATACCCTCAACGACGGCAAGATGAAGTACTCTTTGCCCGTTATACCCCTGCGCACCTTCCAGGTTCAGGATGGCAGCTACATCGAGTTTACGGGCAATCCTTATACGCCCACGCTCAGCATCACGGCCACCGAGAGCCTGAAAGCCACTGTGGCCAACGGCACCTCGCAGGGCAAGGTGGTAGATTTCAACTGTGGCGTGCGCCTCTCCAAGCAGTTCCCGCAGCCCGGAGTAGAGTTTATCATCGAGGCACCCGAGGATATGGAGGTGCAAAACCAGCTCAACACCAAGAGCGTTGAGGAACGTTCAAAGCTCGCTGTGTCTATGCTCGCATCGGGATTGTATCTCGACGAGAGCAATTCAGGCAAGTCGTTCATGAACAGTGCCCTGGCTTCGTTCATGCAAAGTGAGATAAACAACATTACCGGAAACGCCCTCCGCTCCATGGGACTCGACATTACGGCCAACATGGAGAGCACAGCCGATGCCACAGGGAACCTGCATACCGACTATACCTTCAACTTCTCCAAGCGGCTGTGGAACAACCGCTTGCGCGTCGTTATGGGCGGAAGGGTGTCTACAGGTTCGCAGATATCAGAAGACAACGGAGCTTATTTCGATAACTTCTCCCTCGAATACAGGCTCAACAAAAACGAGACACAATATCTGAAACTCTATTATGAGCGTGAGGCTTTCGACTGGCTCGAGGGCAACCTGAGCGAGTTCGGAGGAGGCTTCATGTGGCGCCGAAAGCTCAGACACTTCAAAGACATCTTCAACTTCCGCACGCAGAAAGACGAGATGCCCGCTCCAGCCAAGCCCGACACGATACTCAACAAAAAGAAATGAAACATCAATTCAACATAGCCTGCACATTCTTCCTGGCACTGAGCCTCCTGACGATGGCCTGTGCCTGCTCGTCCACCAGCGCGCTTAGCGACGGCGAGCAGCTTTATACCGGAATGAAGGCTACCCGATACACCAACTACCAGAAGAACCCACACTTCACCGCCACACGCCAGGAGCTCGACGTGGTGCTCGCCACGCGCCCCAATGCGTCGCTCTTTGGCAGCTCTTCGTGGCGCTCGCCATTCCCTGTCGGTCTGTGGATATGGAACGCGTTTTCGCCCGGACAAGATGCTTTGAGCAAGTTTCTGGTGAAAGCTTTCGGCTCAAAGCCCGTACTTATGACCAATGCCAATCCCGACCTGCATGTCACTGTGGGCAATAAC
>DLDC01000064.1:0-159 GCA_002480935.1 Prevotella sp. UBA7782
CCTTTTTAAAGTGGGCTCAGTAAATAATTCGTTTGAATTGTGCAAGAAAAGTTGCTTCTAAATATTCTGAACTTGTAAGGAATTGTCCTGGACATTAGGTTTATAGATGACATAAACCTAATGTCCAGGACAGGTTTTAATTGTCGCTCCACTTATTGC
>DLDC01000064.1:165-2886 GCA_002480935.1 Prevotella sp. UBA7782
CGTCAGTGCCAGTAAAGTCTTTTTTAGACAAGCCGCCTCCAGAGTCGTCACCGGAGTCGGTGAAGTTCGGGCTGCCAGCTAATGGAAGTGTTTCTTCCATTAAATCATCCAACATGTAAACCAGAGAGCAAATTGGTTTGATATAGTCTTTCCTTTTCATAATTTTTCTCCCTGTTTTGTTATTTGGTCTGTCTGAATTTTCGGGTTCAAAGGTAAAAAGAAATTCCTAATTGAGAGTGCATTAGGAGTATATACCCCCCTATTTTCGTATTTCTTAAATTTCTTTTAACTCGTTTGTCGCCTTTCCCCTTAATAATATTCATCCGCCGGGTGAGTGTTTTGTGTCGGGCTCATATGTTCCGATTGCAGCGTTGCTTGCAAAGCGGCTAAGTAACGCTTTTTATCAGTATTATNNACAATATGTCAACTGTAAGAGGGGATGAAAGCTGCTGTATAGAATTTATATGTATCACTATGTAAAGCCGTTCTTCTTATTTTAAAATATATTACGTACTTAGTTAAATAGTGCTAAAAGCACAGAAAAGGTAAATAATTATTATAAATGGTTTGCAAATAAAGCTTATCTTTGCAGCAGAATACTAACTTAAACAATATGACAATAACTCTTCTCATCGTTCAATTACTCATTGTGCTGGCCTTAATCTTTATCGGTGCCCGGGTGGGAGGCATCGGATTAGGTATCTATGGCATGTTGGGTGTTTTCATTCTGGTTTATGGCTTCGGCCTCGCTCCGGGCACTGCGCCCATCGATGTAATGATGATTATCGTGGCTGTGATAACAGCAGCGAGCGCCTTGCAGGCCTCAGGTGGCCTGGAATATCTGGTGGGCTTGGCTGCCAAGTTTCTTCGCAAGCACCCGGAGCACATCACTTATTACGGTCCGTTGTGCTGTTGGCTTTTCTGCCTCATTGCCGGTACAGCCCATACCAGCTATTCCCTTCTACCTATTATATCAGACATAGCCCAGGCCAATAAGATTAGGCCCGAGCGCCCCATGAGCCTAAGTGTGATAGCCGCGTCGCTCGGCATTACGGGCAGCCCCGTGTCGGCGGCCACGGCGGCCCTGATAAGCCAGGACATCCTGGGTGGCAAGGGCATAGAGCTGGGCACGGTGCTCATAGTGTGCATACCGGCCAGCTTCGTGGCCATACTGGTGGCTGCCTTCATAGAGAACCATGTGGGCAAGGAGCTTGAGGATGACGATGAATATAAACGTCGCGTGGCTGCCGGCCTGATAAATCCTGAGGCTGTGCAGGAAAGTGTGCGCAAGGCCGTGGCAGAGCCTAACCCCAGGGCGCGCAACTCTGTGCTGGCTTTCTTGTTGGGTGTGTTGCTCGTCATTGTGTTCGGCTTCTTCCCCAGTCTGCGTCCTGAAGGCGTCACCATGAGTCAGACCATTGAGATGATTATGATGTCAGATGCGGCCTTGATATTGCTGGCCGGAAAGGGCAAGGTGCAGGATGCCGTGTCGGGAAACATCTTCAAGGCTGGCATGAATGCCGTGGTGGGCATCTTTGGCGTGGCATGGATGGGCAGCACGTTCTATACGGGCAATGCCGACATGCTCAACCATGCCTTGGGCGGTATGGTGTCTGCTGCGCCTTTCCTCTTTGCCTTGGCACTCTTCCTGATGAGCATCATGCTCTTCTCGCAGGCCGCTACGGTGAGCACCCTCTATCCCATAGGCGTGGCGCTGGGCATCAATCCCCTCTTGCTCGTGGCCATGTTTCCTGCCTGCAACGGCTATTTCTTCCTGCCCAACTATCCCACCGAGGTGGCTGCGCTCGACTTTGACCGCACCGGAACCACGCATGTGGGGCGCTATGTAGTGAACCACAGTTTCCAGCTGCCCGGCTTTGTGACCACCATAGTATCTATTGCCGTGGCTTATGCCATCACGCTCTTCTTGTAAAAATCTTATTATTAACTTTAAAACAATATCATTATGAGAACATTCAAGATTACATTCATTACGCTGCTGGCAATGATTATGTCAGTGGTTGTTTATGCTCAGAAACCCAAAATACGCATCATCGCCACGGGTGGTACCATAGCCGGTGTGTCGGCCAGTGCCACATCAAGCGCCTATGGTGCCGGACAGGTGGGCATACAAACGCTCATCGCCGCTGTGCCACAGATAAAAGATCTGGCCGATGTGTCGGGTGAGCAACTTGTGAACATAGGCTCGCAGGACATGAACGACGAGGTGTGGCTGAAGCTGGCCAAGCGAATCAACCAGCTGCTCAACAACGAGGGCTATGACGGTGTGCTCGTTACACACGGAACAGACACGATGGAGGAAACGGCTTACTTCCTCTCTCTTACCGTTCACTCAGACAAACCCGTCATCCTTGTTGGCTCTATGAGACCCTCTACAGCCATCAGTGCCGACGGACCCGCCAACCTTTACAACGGCGTGGCTGCCCTTGTAGACCCCAGCTCAAAGGGACATGGCGTCATGGCTTGCATGAACAACGAGCTCTTCGAGGCTAAGGCACTCATCAAGACACACACTACTGACTGCGCCACCTTCAAAGGCGGACTCTATGGCGAGGTGGGTTATGTGTATAACGGAAAGCCTGTTTATCTGCACAAGAGCGTGTCTAAGCAAGGCCTGACCTCTGAGTTTAACGTAGACAACATGACCTCTCTGCCCAAGGTGGGCATCGTTTACGGTTATGCCAACTGCTCTCCGCTGCC
>DLDC01000064.1:2965-5485 GCA_002480935.1 Prevotella sp. UBA7782
TTCTACAAGGATGTGTTCGACGTTGCCGTAAAGGCTCAGAATGCCGGCATACAGATTGTGCGCTCAAGCCGTGTGCCCACCGGTCCGACCAATCTGAATGGCGAAGTGGATGATGCCAAGTATCATTTTGTAGCTTCACTCAATCTCAACCCGCAGAAGGCTCGCGTGCTCCTGATGCTCGCTCTGACCAAGACTCACGACTGGCAGAAGATACAGCAGTACTTCGAGGAGTACTAACAGCCTTCGGATAACGCACAATGAGCGCTCTTAGCAGCGCTCATTAGCACTCCTGAACTCTTATCTTTAATTATTATCAACAACCCTTTTATCTAATGAAGATATGAAAAAGTTACTCACATTAGGCTTGTTGCTTGCCTGCGCATTGGGCATACAGGCCGAACCGATAGGTGATGGAGACAACCATGGATATGGTGCCAACGACGGCAACTTCAAGTCGCTGTCTGAAGAGATACTTAAGTTGAAGAAACATAACGACATGTTCAATGTGTACTTTAACTATGCTTACAGCTTCCAGACCGAGCAGGGCGCTGACGACGAGTGGGGCACCCGCTTTGCCAACAAGCAGCTCAGACTGGAGATTAAGGGTAACCTCACCGACAAGCTCTTCTATCGTTTGAGGCACAGAATGAACAAAGCCAATGGCGCACAGAGCCAGGACAACTTTGCCAAAGCCACAGACATCATGATGGTGGGCTACCACTTCAACGACAAGCTCACCGTTCAGGCCGGTAAGATGTGCCAGATATGGGGCGGATTTGAGTTTGATGAGAACCCGATGTACATCTACCAGTATAGCGATATGGTTGATAACATGGACAACTTCATGGCCGGCGTGGTGCTGAGCTATACGCCCATACCCACACAGGAGATTGCCGTGGAGGTGAGCGATGCCAATAACAACAAGTTCAGCAATGAGTATGGCGGATCGGCAATGTCGGTAGAGGGCAACGCCGAGTCGGTGAGAGAATTGCAAGAGTCGAAGAACGCGCTCACGTATATTGTGAACTGGAATGGAAGCTTTGCCAACAACATGCTCAAGACACGCTGGAGCTGGGGCATACAAACACAGGCCAAGCATAAGTACAGCCGCATGCTGGTGCTCGGACAAGAGCTTAACCTGCCCAAACTGCAGTGGTATTTCGACTACATGGGCGCTTGGGACGGACTCGATAGGCTGAAAATAGCCTCCAACGAGTGCCGCTCTATCATGGGACCGGGCCTTCCTGACAATTACTGGTTCAGCGATGTGCATTACAATTCATTCATTACCAAACTCAACTGGCAGTTTGCCCCACAGTGGAACCTCATGCTGAAGGGCATGTATGAGACCGCTAGCGTGAGCAAGGTAGAGAAGCTTAAGAACTACAGAAAGTCGTTTGGCTACTTCGGAAGCATTGAGTATTATCCCGTAAAGAGCCAGGACTTCAGAATATTTCTGGCCTATGTGGGCCGCGACTTTAAGTTCAGTGACAAGTGCGGATTGCCGGATTATAACACCAACCGCATAGAGCTGGGCTTCATGTATAGAATTAAGGCATATTAAAAAATAGCAACATTTAAATATCACAAAAATATAATGGAAGAAAAGAAAGTAAACAAGAAGACAGAAGAAAAGAAGTATCGTGTTGAGTCTGACCTGTTAGGCGAGCTCCAAGTGCCCGCTGATGCCTACTATGGCGTGCAGACACAACGCGCCATCAATAACTATCACATCAGCCGTAAGAAGATGAGCGACTATCCCGACTACGTCATTGCCATCGCTTATGTAAAGCTGGCTGCCGTGCAGACCAACCATACGCTTGGCCTGATAGACGATAAGATAGCCGGAGCCATATCACAGGCGTGCCGCGAAATCATCAATGGCAAGTTTCATGACAACTTCCCTACCAACATGGTGCAGGGAGGTGCCGGCACATCCGTGAACATGAACGCCAATGAGGTGATTGCCAATAGGGCGCTGGAGATTATGGGACACAAGAAGGGAGAGTATCAATATTGCTATCCCAACGACCACGTGAACTGCTCACAGTCTACCAACGACGTCTATCCCACCACCATCCGCCTGGCGCTCATACGCATGAACAAGCATTTGGTGGCCAGTCTGAGCAAGCTTATAGAGGCATTCAGGCGCAAGGGCGTTGAGTTTAAGGATGTCATCAAGATGGGCAGAACGCAGCTGCAAGATGCCGTGCCCATGACCAGCGGACAAGAGTTTATGGCTTTTGCCGACAATCTGGAGGAGGAAATAGCCAACCTCGACCGCAACGTCAGGTTGCTGCACGAGATTAATATGGGTGGAACGGCCATCGGTACCGGACTGAATGCCGCTCCCGGTTATGCTCTGCTGTGCGCCCAGAAGCTCAGTCAGCTCACTGGCGAGACCTTCGTTTCGAGCCCCGACCTGGTGGAGGCAACACCTGATACGGGCGCTTACGTGAGCTACAGCGGCGCATTGAAGCGTCTGGCTGTGAAGCTTTCTAAGATTTGCAACGACCTGCG
>DLDC01000201.1 GCA_002480935.1 Prevotella sp. UBA7782
AGTAGCCGTAATCTGATACCATAAAGGGTTGAACGCCCAGCTCTTGGTAATAATATGCCAAAAGGGAGATGTTGCCCAGGGTGTGATCCTCACGCTTGCCCGTAGCTCCAAGATAGCAGAAGGTGCGATTTGATTTGTTGCCCAAGGCAAAGAGGGCGTAGCGTGTGGCCTTAGTCAGGTCGTTATAGTCTTGCTCGCTCACATGATGTATGATGGAGGCATAGCTCTGCTGCATCTCCGGCGATAGCGAGTCACAGTCGCCCACAATGGCATCGGGCACTATGTCGGTGTGCCGGGAGAGCTCTGTTATGGCTCCGTCGCAACAAAAAACATGCTTAGCCTGATGGAGCAGACCGAGCGGAAGGGCATGTGTGGGAAAGGTGCCGTTGGCCAGTATGACGGCATCAAAATGTGTTTGGGGGGTTAAGAGTTCATATCGGGTCATGCGGTAAGCTTCTCCTTCTTCATGATTTGTAACCATTTTCTATATCCGGCTACGGCTATCACAACGTAGAGGGCATAGAGCATAGCGGTAAACGGTATGTCTTTATAAACATATAAGGCACTGAGTTCGATGTCGGCAACAATCCAGATGAGCCACTGCTCCACATACTTGCGGGCCAGAGCCCACAGTCCGATGATGCTCAAGGCATTGCCAAAGGAGTCGAGCACAGGCACCGTGGAGTTGGTGAAGAGTATGAGTATGTAATAAATGCCTACCCACATAACGAGGAAGACGGCCACGGCGGGAATGACGGCGCGCAGGGGCATGTGGGTGATGGGCAGCTCCTCGGTGTGCCGGCTGCCATCTCCTTTCTTCATAAACTTATTCCACTGCCAAGTCAGAAAGCCGTAAACGGCCGCCAAGACATAGTACACTTGCATGCCGAAGTCGGCATAGAGATGTGCGTCGAGGTAGACAAAAATATAGATGACAGGCATGATGATGCCTGTCAACCATAAGTATATACTGGCTTTATACTCTTGGTAGATATACACTAAACCTGTTATCGTACCAAGAATATCTAGCCAGTGATCAGATAAAAACTGCTGCATAATGCTTAGAAGCGCAGGGTGATGTTGCCCATAGCGGTAAATCCAGCCATGGGAATGTAGCCTATTTCGGTGTAACGGTTGCTGTTGGGATGGCCGTCGTTGTCCAAAATGGTGTCATAAACCCATCCGCTACTTGCGTAATGGCGGTCGAAGATGTTGTTGAGTTGTGCGCCGAATACTATCTGACGGAGCCCTGCCACGCGCTTAGAAAGGTTGAGGGTGTAGCTCAGATTGAAGTCGGTCTGACTGTAACTGGGCAGTGAACGCATTCTGCACTCGGTGTTATCAAGATACTGACGGCTCACAAAGTTGGTGTGCCAAACGGCCTCCAAGCCCTTGAAATGGAAGTTGGCGAAGCCGTTAAGGATGGCTGAGGGCGAGAAAGCCAGCGTAGAGCTGCTGTAGTGTATCTTGCGAAAAGAGTCTTCCCAGTCTACGCTTGCCATCTCATCGAAGTCTTTTATGCGGTTGCGACTAAGGGCAGCGTTGCCTGAGAATGACAGGAAGGAGAGCGGGCTCCATCCTGCCTCCACCTCAGCACCCATACGATAGCTCGACTTGATGTTGGTGGTGAGGTTCTCACCTATGTCAGAATGTGCGCCGGTCTGTACAAACTGGTTGATATAATCCATGTAATAGAGGTTCACTCCGGCATACCAGTTGGAGCCATGATACATATATCCGGCCTCAAGATCCATCAGACGCTCGGGCGTAGGAGCCGGGTAGCTGCCATTATCGGTGAAGTTGTTGCGCTCAGGTTCGCGGTTGGCGTAAGCAATAGAGGCATAAGCCTTATGCCCATCCTTAGCGAAGCTGATGCCGGCTTTGGGGTTTACAAAGTTGTAACGCTCGCGTATGTCGAGTCGCTGGTTGGTATATCCCTTGTCAGTGCTGTAGAACTTGTCGTTTATACCGTCGGTTTTATACTCCACGTAGCGGTATTGCAGGTCGGCAAAAGCGTTCCAATACTGACCGAAATGATAATTGGCCTTGAAGAAACCGCTGTAGTCGAACTTGCGAGCATCTGAGTCATAGTAGGTATAATCGCGGCCGTTGGGACGGAAGAGCGCGTCAGCCTCCTCGTTCTTGATATAGGTGAGTCGGCCGAAATGGCTGCCCCTGAACTGCTGGATGTTAAGCCCACCGATGACATTCCAGTGCTCGTCTTTGTAATTAATGTTATATATGATGCCGTAAGTATGTTGTGATAATCCTTTCTTTCTGATGAAATCGGAGCGCTTTACAGTGTTTCCTTCGCTGTCCTTAAAGGTCAGTCCGAACTTAGAAAACTTGTAATTGGGTTTGAATTCGTTGTAGTAGCCAAAGCCATAGGTATAATGCAGGGTGAAGTTATGGCTCCAATGGTCGGTCGGACGCCACACTGCCGAGAGGATATTATGGTTCTGATAGAAGTTGTCGGTGGCTCTTTTCCAATAGCTTCCGTCGCGCATTACGTAGCGTTGAGTGATATAATTGCCGTTGGCATCGGTAGCAAAGCCATCACCTTTGTCGTTCCATACGAGCTGTTCGTATAACGTATTATACTTGCCCAGGCCTTTATCGTAGAGATCTTTATAAGATGTGATGCCGGTCTTTGAACCGAATGTGCCATCATAGAGGCTCAGATCGTCGTTTCCGGTGATGACTCCGTTCCACGCCTGACCTGTCTTTTCGAAGTTGCCAATGTTCTTATAGCTCAGCATGAACTTGTCATCATACCACGTAAGTCCGCCATAATAAGAGCCCGAACGGCCGTCGGTGCCGTGAATATAGCCGTCGGTGGATGTCTCATGATAGGCACCGTCGAACACTAGATGGTTGAAGAGCAAGCCCGTAGAGAAGTTTGCACCGGCATTATAAGTATTGTATGAGCCGTAAGAACCGGTCAGCTCGAGCGATGGACTCAGCGAAGGGGCAGCCGTTTGCAGGGCTATCGAACCGCCAAAGGCACCGTCGCCATTGGTAGAAGTGCCTATGCCACGCTGCACCTGCACGCTGTTCATGAGGGCAGCATAGCTGTTCATGTTCGCCCAGAACACGGTTTGGTCTTCCGGAGAGTTGAGCGACACACCGTCTAGCGTAACGTTTATGCGCGAGCCGGCGGCTCCACGAA
>DLDC01000002.1 GCA_002480935.1 Prevotella sp. UBA7782
AAGGAGAAGACAGGCTACGACCTGACAGACAAGAGCGAGGACGAGATACGCGACATAGCTGTTAACAAGCTCAAGATGGAAGGCCTGGACGAAAGCTTCGGAAAGGGTAAGCTTATTGACGAGATATTCGGAGAATTCTGCGAGGGTACGTTCATTCAGCCTACCTTTATTACCGACTATCCCGTGGAAATGAGCCCCCTGACAAAGATGCACCGCTCAAAGGCAGGGCTTACAGAGCGCTTCGAGCTGATGGTAAACGGCAAGGAGTTGGCCAATGCATACTCTGAGTTGAACGACCCAATAGACCAGGAAGAGCGCTTCAAAGAGCAAATGAGACTGGCAGACAAGGGTGACGACGAGGCCATGATTATCGATCACGACTTCTTGCGCGCCCTGCAATACGGCATGCCCCCAACATCCGGCATCGGAATAGGCATTGACCGACTCGTCATGCTCATGACAGGCAAGGAGAATATACAGGAGATTATGCTCTTCCCACAGCTCAAACCAGAAGTGAAGATGCCGCAAAGCAGCCAGAAAGAATGGGCTGTCCTGGGCGTAGAAGAAAACTGGATGTACGTGCTGCGTAAGGCTGGCTTCAACCTGATAAGCGACATTCGCAACGAAAAGGCACAGGGCTTGCAGCAGAAACTGGGCGAGATAAACAAGAAATACAAGCTCGGCTACGAGAAGCCTAGCCTGGAAGTGATACAACAATGGATTGACAAGGCCAACGCCTTGGCATAATAAGCATTAAGAAAAGACAGCACTGCCGCATACATAAGCATTATGTTCAACGTAGGGAAGATAGCTATCATAGGCGGAGGATCGTGGGCAACAGCCATCGCGAAAATCATTGTGAGCCACACGCACCATATAGGATGGTACATGAGACGCGATGATCGGATAGAGGACTTCAAGCGGCTGTCGCATAACCCGGCCTATCTAACGAGCGTACACTTCAACACCGACGAGATATTCTTCTCATCAGACATAAACAAACTGGTGGAAGATTATGACACGTTGGTGTTTGTTACCCCGTCTCCCTACTTGAAAAACCACCTCAAGAAGCTCAAGACGCGCATCAAAGACAAATACATCGTGACGGCCATCAAAGGAATCGTGCCTGAAGAGAACTTGGTTTGTTCGGAGTATTTTCATCAGGTTTACGACGTGCCTTACGACAATTTGGCCGTCATCGGTGGCCCTAGCCATGCTGAGGAAGTGGCCTTGGAGAGGCTCTCCTACCTCACCGTGGGCTGCGTGAACCGCGAGAAGGCGCAGGCTTTCACTGAGGTTCTGGCCAACAACTTCATCAAGACAAAGGTGTCGGGAGATGTTATCGGCATAGAATATGCCAGCGTGCTGAAGAATGTATATGCCATAGCAGCCGGCATTTGCTCGGGTCTTAACTATGGAGACAACTTCCAGGCAGTGCTCATGTCGAATGCCGTGCAGGAGATGGAACGCTTCATGAAGACGGTGCATCCGATAGAACGGAATATCATAGACTCTGTTTATCTGGGCGACCTGCTCGTTACTGGCTATTCAAACTTCAGCCGCAACCGCGCCTTCGGTACCATGATAGGTAAAGGTTACAGCGTGAAGAGCGCGCAAATAGAGATGGAGATGATAGCTGAAGGCTATTTCGGAACAAAGTGTATGAAGGAGATTAACCGCCATCTGCACGTCAACATGCCCATTCTGGATGCCGTTTACAACATCCTTTACGAACGTATTTCACCACAAATAGAGATAAAACTATTAACAGATTCATTTAGATAAAAGCAATGAAGAACATTTCTTTAGACATTACAAAGGCCGAACAGTTCCTTAACCCAGGTACTGTAGCTGCTATGGAGCCCAAAGTGGTGGCAGCTCAAGAGGCTTTAGAGAAAGGCACTTGCAAGGGTAACGACTTCTTGGGATGACTACATCTGCCATCAAGCATCACGCCCGAGTTTCTCAAGGAGATACAAGACACAGCTAACACGCTGCGCAGTAAGTGCGACGTTGTGGTTGTAGCAGGTATCGGAGGCTCTTATCTGGGAGCCCGTGCCGTGATAGAAGCTCTCTCTAACAGCTTCTCTTGGCTCATCCAGGATAAGAAAAACCCTGTCATAACCTTTGCCGGTAACAACATTGGCGAGGATTATCTCTCTGAACTTACCACTTATCTGAAGGATAAGAAGTTCGGAGTTATCAACATATCTAAGTCGGGTACGACAACCGAAACAGCACTCACCTTCCGTCTTCTCAAGAAGCAGTGTGAGGCACAGCGTGGCAAAGAAGAGGCTAAGGATGTTATTGTAGCCGTTACCGACGCTCATAAGGGAGCTGCAAGGGCTGCTGCTGACAAGGAAGGATACAAGACGTTTGTCATTCCTGACAACGTGGGTGGACGCTTCTCTGTGCTCACTCCGGTGGGCCTGCTGCCTATAGCATGCGCTGGATTCGACATCACTAAACTGATAGAAGGTGCTGCCGACATGGAGAAAGCTACCGCAGACAACGTTACTTATGGTGAGAACATCGCCGCACAATATGCAGCTGTAAGGCAGGGACTCTACACTCAGGCCGGCAAGAAGATTGAAATCATCGCCAACTTCCAACCCAAGTTGCACTTCATGGCCGAATAGTGGAAACAGCTCTACGGTGAAAGCGAGGGCAAGGAACATAAAGGTATCTTCCCGGCAGCTTGCGATTTCACCACCGACCTGCACTCTATGGGACAATGGATACAAGATGGTGAGCGCTCTATCTTCGAGACTGTCATCTCTGTTGAGACACCTAACCACGAGCTGGACTTCCCCTTTGACGAGGAAAACCTGGATGGTTTGAACTTCCTGGCAGGCAAGCGCGTAGACGAAGTGAACAAGATGGCCGAACTGGGAACACGCCTGGCTCACGTAGATGGCGGCGTTCCAAACATACGCATCAGCATGCCGCTGCTCAACGAGTATTATTTGGGTCAGCTCATCTACTTCTTTGAAAAGGCATGTGGCATCAGCGGACTCATCGAGGGGGTTAATCCCTTCAACCAGCCCGGCGTGGAGGCCTACAAAAAGAATATGTTTGCTCTGCTCAACAAGCCCGGCTACGAGGCTGAGAGCAAAGCTATTCAGGAGCGTTTGGCTAAAGAGCAATAAGCCATCAGCTCAACAATATTTCTTAAGACGATGGATGTGGGCTCCGGCCTGCATCCATTTAATATATTGAGTATGTTTGAGAAAGAAATAGAAGCTTATAATCGGTCACTGCAACAAAACCCTGAATGGCAGGGCAAATGCCTGTCGCCACGTTGTGTGTTGTTCGACATGGACGGCGTGCTATATGACTCTATGCCCAACCATGCCATTGCCTGGGTGAAAGTTCTCAAGGAGTTTGGCATTCACTTCACGGCAGAAGACTCTTACGCAACAGAGGGCGCACGTGGCGTAGACACCATTAGGGCCTACATAAAGAAGCAACAAGGCAGGGAGATAAGCGAGGAAGAGGCTCAGAAGATATATGATGTGAAGACGCATTACTTTCATAGTCTGCCTGAAACGCACACCTTTCCGGGCGTGAGAGAGCTGATGCAGAAGATCAAAGACCACGGTCTCACCATAGGAGTAGTGACCGGAAGCGGACAGAAACCGCTCATCAAGCGATTGCTGAACGACTTCAAAGGCTTTCTGACAGCCGATCATATCGTGACAGCTTACGACGTTAGCAAGGGTAAACCCAATCCCGATCCTTATCTCATGGGGCTAAGCAAATGCGGAGGACTGATGCCTTGGCAGGGCATCGTGATAGAAAATGCTCCGCTAGGCGTGCGGGCTGGCGTGGCAGCACACATCTTCACAGTAGGCGTAAACAGCGGACCACTGCCAGACAGCGCACTGGCCAACGAAGGCGCTAACCTGGTTTTCAAGCGCATGACAGACTTTTGCGATGTGAGCGATGAACTGTTAGAAAAAGGCGGATGCTGATGAGCACCCGCCTTTTTTAATAAGATGACGAACAATCTTTACATATTCGTGCATTTCTCGTTAGGATCCAGACTTACCTTCTCGCCCGGTTTGAGCTGGCGAGCCGTATAACCGAACTTCTCAAAGCCTTTTCTGAGCTTCTCCTCGTCAGTCTTCTTAGGATCATAAGTAACCTTCACCGTCTGGTTCTCCACGCTTGTCTCTATCTCCTTCACACCCTTTTCGAAGCGCAGGTTCTTCTTAATTACATTCTCACAATTAGCGCAATGCATCTGCGGCACCGTAGTGAACACAACCGTCTTGGTGTCTTTAGCCGAAACAGCCACTACAGAGAGCAGCATAACAAACAAAAAAATAACTTTCTTCATAAACACTTTTTATTTTAAATGATACTTATTTTATAACCTATAAATTTGGAGTTTATTGCTCCATGTGCTTGCCTAAATAAAGTCGGATGCCCACATAACCCATAGCTCCCGTTACAGGACCGTATACAAGAGTAGGCTCAAACGAGCTGCTCCAGGGCTCCGAAGCTGCTATGATAGGGCTCTTCTGCTTATAATTGGTAAGGTTCTCACCACCCACATAGAGCTGGAAATGACGGAACGAGCGCGTTACCTGCAGGTTGAGCAGCGGATAAGCCTTGAAGTTATTGGTCCAAGACTGTGTTCCATCAGCCATTGTATAAGGAGCTGGCAGCCTGCCCCCACCGTTCAAAGCAAGCGTAGCATCAAACTGCCAGATGCTCAACGGCGACTTATATGAGGCAGAAAACAGTGCCTTATATCTGCTCTGCAACGGCTTCCACAACATTTTGCCACCATAGTTGGCCTTTACCAGATTATAACGGTAAGCCGCTGAGAGTTCCAAACCCTTGTAAGGGTTGATTGTAGCATCCACTTGGAAAGTGTGTGAGTAGCTCTTACCGTCAAGATTAGTAAGATGCAGCACGCCTGGATTGGTATCGTAATCGATAATCGTCTGCCTCAAAAAATCAGTATAATAATAATCTGCATTCAGCTTGAGCGTCTTTCCACCCACCGGGATAAGGAAAGCCAGCGACGCGCCATAGTTCCATGCGGCCTCTTGCTGCGGCTCGTCTATCACCAGTTGCCTGCCCGAAGCCATCAGGAAGTTGTTCTCTGCCAATACGTGCGGACTGCGATAGCCCTTTCCTGCCGATGCCCTGAGCGTTACATAATCGTTCATCATCCACTTCAGATGGAAACGTGGAGTGAAGAAAGTGCCATAAAGGCTGCTATGATCCACACGCGCTCCTGCCATCAGCGTGAAGCGGTTATGCAGGTTAAGGGTGTATTGCGCATAGGCGCCGGGCGTTGTCTCACGCTCGGGCGCGCTCACACTGCCACCCTCCTCCGGCCTTGTCAGTCTATAATTCTGGCCAAGATAGTCGTAGTTAATGCTCAATCCTGCCGAGAGGTTATGATATTCGCCCATGTTGGTTTCATATATCAGCGAGCCATATACGTTCTTCTCGTTCACGCCATACGTCTTAAAGCCATACTGCGCATCCTGCTCGTGCATGGTAGCCGAACCCATCAAGGCGATGTTTGCGCCACTCTCGGCGTTCAATATAAGGGCATGCTTCATGTAAGCCTCATAGCGTTTGGTGTCTATACCTATCTTATACATAGGTTGTCCATCGGCCATCACCATGCCGTCGTGCTCAGTCTGTCCGCTCCTGCGGCTCTCATTGAGCAATGACAGTCCGCCGTGGAAGAGATAGTTGCCCTGTTTCCAATACCATCTGTTCTGCAAGTTATACTGTCTGACCAGCGGATTATCCTGAAAACCGTCATGGTTCTGATCGTGATGACTCCACTCATTTTCAAAGTGGGCCAGCAGTTCAGTGGCAAGACTCTTGTCTTTTTTCAGGTGCATATTGGCATCCACGTTGGCTTCCAGCCTCGACATGGTGTTGCCATATACGTTCACCGTAGCACCCTCAGGGTCTTCTGGCTTCACGTATTCCACATTTATCTGTCCTGTCATGGCCTCATAGCCGTTCTTCACCGAGCTGTTTCCCTTTGATACCTGAATGCTCTTGAGCCACGAACCGGGCACATAACCCAAGCTGTAAGGCATGGCAGCTCCGCGGAAATTGGGTATATTCTCCGTGAGCATCTGCACATAAGCGCCGCTCAGGCCCAAAAGCTTGATTTGTTTGGCACCCGTTGCGGCATCAGAATAGTTCACGTCTACCGACGGATTGTTCACAAAGCTCTCGCCAAGGTTGCAGCATGCTGCTTTGAAAAGCTCGCCACGCGAGAGGTCCAGGCCGTTCATCAACCCCATACGTCTAACGCCTGGTTTGCGCACCTGCACCACTACTTCGTCTATATTCTGTGTTTGTTGCATTTTTGTAGCAGTAGAGTCAGCACTCATCTGCTGTCCCCATGCCACCGATGTGAGCGCGCTTGCCGCACCCACCAATATGATTCGTCTCATTATACTTTTTACGTTATTAAATGGTTTGCACTTGCTGAAAATAAAAACACGACGAGGCCACTTGCCTGTGACACCGTCAAAGGCAAACCATTATCAGAGCGTAAGTCGGCGAAGTTTATGGAGCTGCGTCCGAGGAGGACTGCTCCACGCCTTCAGCAGCCTTGGCCACATGTGCGTATAGGGCATTTGCCGCAAGGCAAAACCCACCGCCATTAAGAATAGCGGCAAGGCGACTGCAAATGAATGAAACTGGAACGAAGCCTGACTGGCCTGGCTGAACTGTGACAGCTTCACCACCTTCACCTTCATGCACTTGCGCACAGGCTCGGCACAACCATGCCCTTGGGCAGTCTCAACAGCCGTGACACTCATGTAGCCACGGTGACAACACTGCACAATAGCCCTGCCCGACCCCATGAAAACAATCATCAGGGAGAGCACGAAGGTCAATATATATCTTTCTATTAGCTTCATTCGATTTGCAAAATTAAGGATTACATAAAGAATAAGCAAATAAAAATATGCTTTTTAACATTTTTATTATCTTTCAAATCATTATTTTCACTCTCTCATTATATAATTATGAACCCACCAAACAGCCCAAAGAGCCACCTGCCAGACGCGCCGGCAGGGCACCCAAAAGAGATTTGTGCGCCAAAAAAGGGCTTACATTTGTCTGAACAAAAAAATATCACTAGCTTTGCACCTCGTTAATATAACGATGCTAGTGTATAACAAGAAAAAGTGAAAAGCTCTTATCTTAACCCAACAAGATTGCGCAGCCTCGCCAGAAGGCTGACGCAACCCTCCTACCCCATTCTCATTATCGCGGCCGCTGTACTTTTTGTTCTCTATCTCATCAACCGGCAAGAGGGCGACGGAGCAGAAGCCGTGGTACAGACAGACTCTTACTACACCCTCACCATAGATGGCGTGCCGGCTATTTACTTTGCCTCCATCGACAACGACACCACTCTCAGCGGCGGCACGGTGAGCAAAGACTCCGTCGCCACCCACCGAGAGAGGCACCGCGCCTATTGGGTAAACCAGCTCAGCCTCTTGCCCTCATGCTTTGGCAGGCTGCTCATTGCCCACGACCCGCAGCCGTCTAACGCCATTAACTATGGCAGTGAGCGGTTGCACAGAATGCTAGACGACCTATATATACGTATAGACAAGCAACTGGCCGGATGGGAATCGCAGAGCAACGAGTTGCGTTACTACCTGCGGGTGCACAGCGTAAAAGACTATGGCTACAACAACATAGCCGAATATTCGCAGTATGTGTCAAGGCAGATTGATTCGTTGCACAACCTGTCAGCAGCCATTGGCTGCATAAGAGACGGCCAAAGACTGGCCCTAGACTATACCACCATCTACCGTACACGCACCGACACGCTTGTGAGATGCCACCCGCTGCGAAGCTACAACCATGGCTTCAGGCTCATACAGACTTACAACCATCTCACGCCGGCACGGGTTCACACGCCCATAGACCTATCGAAAGCCAGAAAAGAGCTGTCGCGGCTCGGTGCCTTCGTGCCTCGCAGGGGCAGACTACCTATCACATTGGCTCAGCCCAAAGGCTCATATTATGGCGAGACAAAGGGCGGAAAGCCCGATGGATATGGCAAGCTATACGGTGCCGACGGTTCTTACTACAGTGGCCACTGGACCAATGGCAAGCTCAACGGCTACGGCTTTTTCTGTGCGCCACACGCTTATCTGCAAGCCGGAACATGGAAAAACGGCGTGTTTAAGGGCGAGCAGCTCACCT
>DLDC01000067.1:0-2351 GCA_002480935.1 Prevotella sp. UBA7782
GACCACGTGCTGGGATTCTTCCGTATATGGGAGATACCCATCGATTCTGTGCACGGACTGCTGGGTCAGTTCCAGCCGTCACTGGGCATGACGCCCGCCGAAATAGAGGGCTACGGCCTGCACTGGCAGGAGGAGCTGTTCACAACACCGTTTATCACCGACTGGGTGCTCGACCGTGTGTTTAAGGAACATGCCGCCGAGGTGCGCGAGAAATATCTGCTGCCCACGCACGACGGACGCTACAAGATGCGCCCGGAGGTTGACACGCAGCGCAAGGTGGAGGCTCTCTTTGCCGGTAAGAACAGCGACCTTGACATCTGGATACGCGACGGACTCTACTCGCTCATCAGCGACGTGCTCTTTGTGAGAGACCATAAGGATGCTTCGAAGTTCCATCCTCGCATCTCCGTACAGTTCGACTTCATCTACGAGAGCCTGTATGACAGCGACAAAGCCATCTTCAACAAGCTCTACAACGACTATTTCTATCGCCGCAACAACCAGTTCTGGTATCGTGAGGCTATGCGCAAGCTGCCCCGACTGGTAAATGCCACACGCATGCTGGTGTGCGCCGAAGACCTCGGTATGGTGCCCGACTGCGTGCCATGGGTGATGAACGAGCTGCGCATACTGAGCCTGGAGCTGCAGAGCATGCCCAAGGATCCGCACGTAAGGTTCGGACATCTCAGCTGCAACCCCTACCGCTCGGTGTGCACCATATCCTCACACGACATGCCAACACTGCGCCAATGGTGGGACGAAGACTGGAACCGCACGCAAGAATACTATAACACCATGCTGCATCGCAGCGGTCCCGCACCTCACCCACTGCCCGGATGGCTGGCTCGCGACATCGTGAGCAGACACCTCACCTGCCCGTCTATGTTGTGCATACTGAGCATTCAAGACTGGATGAGCATCGACGACAAACTGCGGTTGGCAGATGCCAACGCCGAGAGAATCAACATCCCGGCCAACCCCAAGCACTACTGGCGATACAGAATGCATGTGAACATAGAGGATTTGATAGCCAACAACGACTTCACGTCCAACATCAAGGAACTGGTTTACGAAGCAAGCAGATAACATTATTATTCATAGCCCGCAGCAAGCAACATGCCTGTTGCGGGCCATTGCACACATAGAAACATGAATATCAAACTTTTATCATTAGCCGCATTGCTGCTGCCGGTGGCTATGCAGGCACAGACAGTAAAGTCGCCTAACGGCAATGTCGTGGTGAGCTTCTCACTCTCGCCGAGCGGACAGCCCACCTACGAAATGACCTACAAGGGCAAAACGGTGGTAAAGCCCAGCCATCTGGGCCTGGAACTGGCCAAGGACAAACACGCGTCAAAGGGTCTGCAAGAGACAAGCCTGATGGACGGATTCAAGGAGACGGCATCAAAGACAACCACTTTCGACGAGACGTGGAAGCCCGTGTGGGGCGAAACGTCTACCATACGCAACCACTACAACGAGCTGGAAGTAGACCTGAACCAGCCATCATCAAGCCGAAACATCATCATACGCTTCAGAGTGTATGACGAAGGAATGGGCTTACGCTATGAATTTCCACAACAAGAGGCACTCAATTATTTTCTCATTAAAGAAGAACACACACAGTTTGCCATGGCCGGAGACCACACGGCATGGTGGATACCGGGCGATTATGACACACAGGAGCAGGAAACACAACAGACAAAACTGTCTGAAATAAGAGGCCGCTTTCATGATGCGGTGAACTGGGGCAACTCTTCCGTAGCCGTATTCTCGCCTACAGGCGTGCAGACAGCATTGCAGATGAAGACCGACGACGGACTCTACATCAACATTCACGAGGCAGCATGCGTGGACTATGCCACCATGCACCTGAACCTGAACGACACCACCATGACATTTGAGTCATGGCTCACGCCTGACGCTACGGGTCTGAAAGGGTGCATGCAAACACCTTGCAAGACGCCATGGAGAACCGTGATGGTGAGCGACGACGCCCGCGACATGCTCGCTTCACACCTCATTCTGAACCTCAACGAGCCTTGCAAGCTCACAGACACATCGTGGATACATCCCATGAAGTACTGCGGCGTGTGGTGGGAGATGATTGTAGGACGTAATTCGTGGAACTATACCGACGAATATCCGTCTGTTAAGCTCGACCAAATAGACTGGACCAAGGTGAAGCCCAACGGCCGCCACGGCGCCAACACGGCCGACGTGAAGAAGTATATAGACTTCGCTGCGAAGAACGGACTGTCAGAAGTGCTCGTGGAAGGCTGGAACGTGGGCTGGGAAGACTGGGCCAACAAGTGGAAATGGGATGTCTTCGACTTTGTTACGCCCTATCC
>DLDC01000067.1:2389-2517 GCA_002480935.1 Prevotella sp. UBA7782
AAGGGCGTGAAGCTGATGATGCATCACGAAACCAGTTCGAGCGTCATCAACTACGAAAGGCACATGGAGGATGCCTTCAAACTGATGAATAAGTATGGCTACGACGCTGTAAAGAGCGGCTATGTGGG
>DLDC01000224.1 GCA_002480935.1 Prevotella sp. UBA7782
GACCGTGCTGATGTGCAGACATGGGCCGACATAGGGGTTATCTTCCTGCTCTTCTCCTTAGGGCTCGACTTCTCCATCAAGAAGATTCTGCGCATGGGTTCGTCGCCCGTCATAGCCGCCTGCATCATCATCACGTGCATGATAACGCTGGGCATGACGGTGGGGCACGCCTTTGGCTGGCAGCGCATGGACTGTATCTTCCTTGGTGGTATGCTCTCTATGAGCTCCACCACCATCATATATAAGGCTTTTGATGATATGGGGCTTCGCCAGCAACAGTTTGCTGGCATGGTGATGAGTGTGCTCATTCTGGAGGATATTCTGGCCATTGTCATGATGGTGATGCTCTCTGCCATAGCCGGTGGCAGCAATCCCGACGGCTCACAGATGCTGCAAAGCGTGCTGAAGATAGGCTTCTTCCTTGTGCTGTGGTTTGTTACGGGCATCTTCGCCATACCTCTCTTCCTGCGCTCCGTGCGCCGGCTCATCAACAGCGAGACGCTGCTCATTGTGTCGCTGGGGCTCTGCTGTCTCATGGCGGTCATCTCCACGCAGGTGGGTTTCAGCTCGGCTTTCGGAGCGTTTGTCATGGGTTCCATACTTGCCGAGACGGTGGAGGCCGACAAAATCATCAGGCTTGTAGAACCGGTGAAGAATCTTTTTGGCGCTATCTTCTTTGTGTCGGTGGGTATGCTGGTCGATCCTCAGGTGCTCGTGTCTTATTCCATGCCCATCATCGTGCTGGTGCTCACCATCCTGCTGGGGCAGGCAGTGTTTGGCTCGTTGGCTTTTCTGCTCAGCGGCCAGCCCTTGCGCAATGCCATGCAGTGCGGTTTCTCTATGGCGCAGATAGGTGAGTTTGCCTTCATCATAGCGTCACTGGGACTTTCACTGGGCGTCATCAGCCAATATCTCTATCCCGTTGTGGTGGCCGTGTCGGTTGTCACCACCTTTCTCACCCCTTACATGATACGTGCCGCCATACCTTGCTATGGCTTGCTGGAGCGCCATCTGCCCCGCGTATGGGTGCGCAGGCTCAACCATGCCCGCGTGGGCGTAGAGGCCGATGCCGACAACAACGCCCATCTGTGGCGCCAGCTGGTACGTGCCATGCTTGTCAACACACTCATCTATGGCATACTCTCGGCGGCCGTCATCGGGGTTATGTTCACCATGTTTCTGCCTTTTGCGCGCCATTGGCTCAGCCCTGGCTTGGCCAATGCCCTGTGCGGCGTGCTCACCGTGGCACTCATCTCGCCCTTCTTGCGCTCCATCGTCATGAAGAAGAACCACTCAGAAGAGTTCCGGCAGCTTTGGGTAGCCAGGCGTCTCAATCGTCTGCCGCTCATCTCCACCGTGCTGGCGCGCCTCGTCATTGCCATGGGCTTTGTGTTTTATGTATGCAATTATCTCACCCATTTCGCCCCGGCGCTGCTCTTCAGCATTGCTTTGGCTGCCATCATCATCATGATACTCTCTCGCGGACTCAAACGCCGCAGCATCAGCCTGGAGCGGCTGTTTGTGCAAAACTTGCGTTCGCGCGACATCGAGGCGCAGGTGCACGGCCGTAAGAAGCCGCTCTTTGCCAATCACTTGCTCGACCGCGATATACACTTTGGCTCGTTCGACCTGCCTGAAGACACGCAGTGGGCGGGGCAAACGCTTCGCGACCTGTGCTTTCGCAATCGCTTTGGCGTGCTGGTGAGCAGCATTTTGCGCGGCAGCCAGCGCATCAATATTCCCAATGGCTCTACCGTTTTGTTTCCCGGCGACCGACTCGAGGTCATCGGCGACGACAGTCAGCTGGCAGCTTTCGGCGCTGCCGTGCGCGACAATGTGGTGGAGGAAGACCCCGATATAGAGGAAAGGGAGATGAAGCTGCGCAAGTTTATCGTCACCACGGGCAGCTCGTTTGAGGGTAAGACGCTCTCAGAGAGTGGCATACGCGATAAGTACAACTGCATGGTTGTGGGCGTAGAAGAAGGCGAGCAGTCGCTTTCTGCCGTTCCGCCGTCGCGTCGTTTCGAGGCCGGCGACATCGTTTGGGTGGTAGGAGAGAAGAATAATCTTAAAGCGTTACTGGCACAATGATAGTTTGTTTGGCCATTGTTGGCTATTTTCTTTGCCTCTTGGGCTTGTCGTATGCCATCACGCGTACGGGCGGCAACGATGCTTTTTTTCGCGCCGAGCGGCGCTCACCGTGGTATATGGTGGCCTTTGGCATGATAGGTGCCTCCATATCAGGCGTTACGTTTGTGTCTGTTCCCGGCATGGTGCTCAACACACAGATGACCTATTTGCAAATGTGTCTGGGCTTCATTCCCGGCTATTTTGCCGTGGCATTCGTTCTTCTGCCGGTGTATTATAAGTTGCGGCTCACCACGATATACACCTATCTGCGCCACAGGCTGGGGTGCAAGTCCTATCTTACGGGCTCAGGCTTCTTCTTTCTGTCCAAGCTCACGGGCTCAGCCGTCAAGTTTTATGTGGTGTGCGCCATCTTGCAGCATTACTTCTTGCAGTCGTTTGGTGTGCCCTTTCCCGTCACTGTGGGTGTGCTGGTCATGCTCATCTGGCTCTATACGCGCCGTGGCGGCATCCGCACCCTGGTTTTCACAGATGTGTTTCAAACGTTCTGTATGTTGGCAGCCCTCCTTCTCATCGTGTGGCAGGTGATGAGCCAGCTCAACATGTCAGTGCCCCAGGCTGTCAGTGCCATCGCAGCCGACAGCCATTCGCGCATATTTGTCTTCACGGATATGGCCAGTACGCAAAACTTCTTCAAGCAGTTTCTTTCCGGCATGTTCGTGGTTATCGTGATGACGGGCTTGGATCAGGATATGATGCAGAAGAATCTCACCTGCAAGTCGCTTCGAGACGCGCAGAAAGACATGTGCGCCTATGGCTTTGCTTTCCTTCCCGTCAACCTGCTTCTGCTTGCTCTTGGCGTGCTGCTGGTGCTGCTGTCGGGCAAGATGGGTATGCCCCTGCCCGCTAAAAGCGACGACATGATGCTCATGTTCGCAGCCGGTGGAACGCTTGGGCCAGTGGCTCAGGTGCTGTTTGTGGTGGGCATTGTGGCGGCATGCTTCTCCAGTGCCGACTCGGCCCTTACGTCTCTCACCACCAGCTTCTGTGTGGACGTGTGCCGAAGGGCAGACGATGAGCGGCTGCGCAAGCGCGCCCACTTGCTCATAGCCCTGTGCTTTGCCCTGTTCATCGTGGCTTTCGACGCTTTCAACTCCACCAGTCTCATCGATGCTGTCTACACCCTTTGCGCTTATACCTATGGTCCGTTGTTGGGCATGTTTGCCTACGGACTGTTCACCCGCAAGAGCGTGGCCGACCGTCTGGTGCCCTATGTAGCCATTGCCTCCCCGCTTGTCTGTATTGTGGTGGCCTATGTGTCAGAGCGCTGGCTGGGCTATACCTTTGGATATGAGATGCTTCTCATCAATGGCATGATGACTTTCGCTGGCCTATGGCTTACGCAAGCCATTGCCGGGCACGGCCATGAAAGTGCCGGAGCGTAGCTGTGGTATGCATCTGTCTTTTATCCCCAAAAGTAATAATGCCTTTTTTGCGTTGCGAAAGTGCCTATATCAGTTAGTTGAAAGGGCTTTTTCGCCATGCAAAATAGGCATTCTTGTTTTATAGTTCTTTCTCCTTTTGCGAAAAACCATAAAGTCAAGAAGCTGAATTCCCAAGTGATTGTTTGACCTATAGGTCCAAAATTATCCAAATTTTCTTGTAAGTGACTGATTATCAAGAGTAGTATTTTATCTTAACAAAAAAGTGATGAAGTCAGGAAAGATTGTAAGGCGATGAAGTCTTACCAATCTTTCTTTCTGCTTAAGAATACTTTCTTTTAAATTGCATCGGGGTTAGGCTTACCGGCTTGCCACCTTTTAGTTATTCAAGTTAGGTTACTGACAGCTATGGTTGGAGGGCTTTGTGCAGGCCATGGGAAAGTTTATGAGCGCAATGAGCATAGCTGTCTTGATGATTATTCAACGATGCACACCAACATCTTACCCATGGCAGGTCCTCGTCTTGCTGTTATGCACCCATTTGCAAAAAGCGGGCGCGGCTAATAGTAATAGCCACGCCCTGCTGTGGATGTAATCAAATATATTGCTGTCCGCTAAAACT
>DLDC01000066.1 GCA_002480935.1 Prevotella sp. UBA7782
GGGATTTCTACCTCAATTTATCTGCTAATTCAGTAAGAGAGGGCATGTACACGCAAGAAGGACGTTGAAGGGCTTAGTTGCGGATTTGAGGATATAGTGTTTTTAAAGTTCGTCCGTTAAGGTTTTCCCGGCCATCCCGACCGATGAGTTGCTTGCTTTGCCCCTGCTGTAGCATGGGGCTTAGGGTGCTGCATGGCGGCCTTGCGAAGCGGCTCCAGAAGTGTTGCTTTGCAAAAGCGCCCTTTTTACGTTGCAAAATAGGCCTTTTCGGCTTGCGAAATAGGCATTATTGGCTTGCAAAAGTGCCTATTTGGGTGAGGCAGTAGCATCAGGGCGTGCTCCGGTAGCGATTATATAGCTTCTTGATGGTACACAACCTGTTGTGCTTCAGAGTATTGCCAGCTTTGCCTCGTGGGCTTTTCAGATACCTTCCTCAGCCTCGTCTTCAGCGGCTTCTTGAGCCCGTTTGCGCTCATCCAGCTTCTGGAAGTCCTTCTGCTCCAGCTTGAAGTCGGTGCCAAGATACTTCTCTTTGACAATCTTATTGGCTGCCAGCACCTCCGGTGTGCCGTGAAACAGAATCTTACCTTCGAAGAGCAGGTAGGCGCGGTCGGTGATATTGAGCGTCTCATGCACGTTATGGTCGGTTATGAGTATGCCTATGTTGCGGAATTTCAGCCTCCACACGATGTGCTGAATATCCTCTACGGCAATAGGGTCTACGCCGGCAAAGGGCTCATCGAGCATGATGAACTTAGGGTCTATGGCCAGACAGCGTGCTATCTCTGTGCGTCTGCGCTCGCCACCCGACAGCCTGTCGCCCTTGTTCTTGCGCACCTTGTTCAGTCTGAACTCCGCAATGAGGCTCTCAAGCTTGTCAAGCCGCTGCTGATGGGTGAGCTTTGTCATCTCAAGCACCGACATGATGTTGTCTTCCACGCTCATTTTGCGAAACACACTGGCCTCTTGCGGCAGATAGCCAATGCCTGCCCGCGCACGCTTGTACACGGGATAGGAGGTTATCTCCTTGTCGTTGATGAACACATGTCCCTCGTTGGGCACGATGAGACCCGTGGTCATGTAGAACGATGTGGTCTTGCCGGCACCGTTGGGGCCCAGCAATCCCACTATCTCACCTTGCCTTACGTTGAACGACACGCCGTTCACCACGGTGCGCTTGCCATATCTTTTCACCAGTCCTTCGGTGCGCAGCTCCATGTGTTGGGGCTTTTCCTGCACCGGATTCACTACTTGTGTTTCGCTCATATCGTTGATTTTAATGTTGCAAAATTAGCAAAATAAACTTTAATATCCTCTATTATTGATAAAACTCTTCATTATATTGCAGTTTTTAGCTTATTTTTCGTTACTTTTGCAGGCATGTTATTACACAAATGGCTTACCACTTTTGGCAAATACCTCATCCTGATGGGGCGCACCTTTTCGCGGCCTGAGCGCATGAGGATGTTCATGCGTCGCTACGTTAAGGAGATGTCGCAGCTCGGAGTAGACTCTATCGGCATCGTGCTGCTCATATCGTTCTTCATCGGAGCCGTTATTTGCATACAGATAAAGCTCAATGTGCAGAGCCCCTGGATGCCTCATTGGGTGTCGGGCTACGTCACGCGCGAGATTATGTTGCTTGAGTTTTCGTCGTCTATCATGTGCCTCATACTCTCCGGAAAGGTGGGTTCCAACATCGCCTCTGAGCTGGGCACCATGCGTGTAACGCAGCAGATAGACGCCCTGGAGATTATGGGTGTCAACTCGGCAAGCTATCTCATCCTGCCCAAGATTATGGGGCTCATCACCATTATGCCCTTCCTGGTCATCTTTTCAAGCGCCACGGGCATCATCGGAGCCTATGCCACGGCCTATCTGGCCAATATCATCACGCCCGAAGACCTCACTGCGGGCCTTCAGCATGACTTCAATCCGTGGTTCATGTACATGAGTATCATCAAGAGCCTGTTCTTCGCCTTCATCATATCAAGCGTTTCTGCCTACATGGGATATACTGTTAAGGGCGGCTCGGTGGAGGTGGGCAAGGCGTCGACCGATGCTGTGGTGTGCTCAAGCGTGCTCATCTTGTTCAGTGATGTGTTTCTCACCCAAATCCTTTCATAACAATGATAGAAGTTAAACACTTATATAAGTCGTTCGGCGACAAAGAGGTTCTGCACGACATCAGCACTGTTTTCGAGGACGGAAAAACCAATCTCATCATCGGACAGAGCGGTGCCGGAAAGACTGTTCTCATGCGAACCATCGTGGGGCTGCTCACTCCCACCCAGGGCGAAGTGCTGTATGACGGCCGCAGCTTTTACGGACTGCGCAAGAAGGAGCGCATACTCATGCGCCGGGAGATGGGTATGATATTTCAGGGAGCGGCCCTCTTCGACTCGCTCACCGTGCGTGAGAACGTGCAGTTTCCGCTGGATATGTTCTCTGACATGACGCTGCGCGACCGTGAGAAGCGTGCCCTGGAGTGCCTGGACCGTGTGAACCTGACAGGTGCTGAGGATAAGTATCCGGGCGAGATAAGCGGCGGCATGCAGAAGCGTGTGGCCATTGCACGCGCCATAGTGATGAATCCCAAGTATCTTTTCTGCGATGAGCCTAACTCAGGACTTGATCCTAAGACCTCACTCGTGATAGACAGCTTGCTGACGAGCATCACCCGCGAGTTTAACACCACCACCATCATCAACACACACGACATGAACTCGGTGATGGGAATAGGCGAGAACATCATCTTTATATGCGACGGAAGAAAGGAGTGGCAGGGCAACAAGGAAACGGTTATCAGCTCGCATAACAAGAAGCTCAACGATCTTGTCTTTGCCTCCGACCTCTTCAAGCGTGTGAAAGAGGTGGAGCTGGAAGACGATAAGAAGAGTAAATGAGCTCCACGTGGCGACAATCAGCGGCCGCGGCGCACCTACTCAGACAACTAGCAAATCAACATAAACATGAAGAAACAAACACAGGCCATTCACGTCCCCTTTAAGCGGCGTGACGCTTATGACGCTCTCAGCATGCCAGTCTATCATGCTGTGGCTTACGAATTCGACAATGCCCAGACCATGAGTGATGCTTTCTGTGGCAGAATAGACGCTCCTGACTACTCAAGAGTGGAAAATCCCACCGTAACTCACTTCGAAGACCGTGTCAAAGCGCTCACCGGGGCCAAGAACGTGGTGGCTCTCAACTCCGGTATGGCGGCCATCAGCAACGCCATGATGGCACTTGCGGCGCAGGGCAAGAACATCGTTACATCCAAGCATCTCTTTGGCAACACCTTCTCTCTGCTCACCGGCACGCTGAAACGCTTTGGCGTGGAGGCTCGCGTGTGCGACCTGACCGACGTGAAGCAGGTGGAAAGCAACATAGACAGCAACACGGCGTGCGTCTTCCTGGAGATTATAACCAACCCGCAGATGGAGGTGGCCGACCTCAAAGCGCTGGCCGACGTGGCTCATAAGCACCACACATGGCTCGTGGCCGACACTACCGTCATCCCTTTCACCCAGTTCTCGTCGCACGATTTGGGCGTAGACATAGAGGTGGTCAGCTCTACCAAGTATCTCAGCGGAGGCGCTACGTCGCTCGGAGGACTGGTTATCGACTACGGAACCAACCGCAGTTTCGGCAAGCGAATGAAGGAGGAGATGCTCTTTAACCTGGGTGCTTACATGACACCACAGGTGGCTTTCCTGCAGACTATGGGTCTGGAGACGCTCGACGCACGCTACCGTGTGGCCGCGGGCAACGCCCTTCAACTGGCCCAAAAGCTGCGTACGCTGCCTCAGGTAAGGCGCGTCAACTACGTGGGACTGGCCGACAATCCCTATCATGAGCTTGCCCTGAGGCAGTTTGGACCTACTGCCGGAGCCATGGTGTGCATAGACTTGGAGAGCCGCGAGGCCTGCTTCAGATGCATAGACCATCTGAAACTGGTGCACCGCGCCACTAACCTCTTCGACAACCGTACCCTGGCCATACACCCGGCCAGCACCATCTTCGGTCTCTTCACCGATAAGGAAAAGGCTGATATGGACGTGCTCGACACCACCATACGACTCTCTGTGGGCCTCGAAGACGTAGACGACATCTTCAGCGACCTTAAACAGGCACTGGAAGCTTAGCCCTCTGCCTCGCTGCCTTTGCCCTCATCGCTCTTTGACAGCGCATTCTCGGCCCATCCGAAAAGGCCGAAGGCAAGGGCAGGAGAGCTTTTTCACCTAAAGACAAAAACAATGAGTAAATACGATTTTGATACGGTCATCTCCCGAAAGGGGTCTGGCGACCTGATGCATGGGGCGCTCAAGCCCCGCTGGGGACGCGATGACCTGTTTCCGATGTGGGTGGCCGACATGGACTTTGCGGTGTGCCCCGACATTCTCAACGCCCTGCGCAAGCGGCTGGAACATCCCATCTTGGGCTATACCGTGATGCCGGAAGACTATTATCCGACCATTCACAACTGGCTGCTCACCCATCAGCATTGGGACATACAGCCCGAGTGGCTGGGCTTCGTGCCCGGCGTGGTGAAGGGAATAGCCATGGCCGTGACCCTGTTTGTGAAGCCCGACGAGAAGGTGATGGTGGTTCCGCCGGTCTATCACCCCTTCTTCCTCACCGCCAAGGCATTGGGCCGAGAGGTTGCTTACTGTCCTTTGGAGGAGCGCGAGCGTGGTGTTTACACCCTTGAAGAGGCCGACCTTGAGAAGGCTTATGATGAAAAATGCCGCCTGCTGGTGTTCGCCAATCCGCACAACCCCGTGGGCATTAGCTGGTCGGAAGACACGTTGCGCATGGTGGCTGAGTTCTGCCAGAAGCATGACATGATCGTCATCAGCGACGAGATACATTGCGACCTCACCCTGCCCGGCCACGAGTTTCATCCGCTGGCAGCCTGCTCTGAGGCCGGAAGGCAGTGCAGCATCACCTTTCAGGCGCCCACCAAGACGTTTAACATTGCCGGACTCACCACCAGCTTTGCCCTGGTGCCCAACCCCGAAATACGTCGCAAGTTCTTCGGATTCTTCAAGGCTACCGAGCTGAACGAGCCCGACATCTTCGAACCCATAGCCACCATAGCCGCCTATGAGCATGGTGACGAGTGGCGAAAGGAGATGCTGAGCTACGTAGAAGGCAACATGCGCTTTGCCCAAACGTTCATCAACGAGCACATGCCCCGCGTGCGTATGGTCTTCCCGCAGGCCTCCTTCCTGATTTGGCTAGACTGCCGCGACCTGCATCTGAGCCACAGTGAGCTGCTCGACTTTTTCATAGACAAGGCCCATCTGGCCCTTAACGACGGCGAGATGTTCGGTCCCGGCGGTCAGGGACACATGCGCATGAACGTGGGTATGCCCCGCTCGCTGGTGCGCAAGGGGCTGGAGCAGCTGGCTGAGGCCTATCAGCAGCAGGGCTTCTAACCGCTTGTCCGGCCGTTCTGGCCGGCTCCCGGCCCTCCTCAAACACATGTCTTTTGAGTGATTTGCAACAAGTTGATAATCAATAAGTTGCTAATAACGATACAAAACAGGCACTTTTGCGTTGCAAGAGTGCCTGTTTTGCGTTGCGAAA
>DLDC01000130.1 GCA_002480935.1 Prevotella sp. UBA7782
TCGACTCACCCAACTATCTGCTCGTCTACCTGAACCTGCAAGGGGCCAAGGCCGGACAGATGACGCTGAACTTCGACGGCAAGAAGGTGCGCTACACGCTGAAGGACCGTGCCATGCGCGGCGAGGACCACAAGGGATTTTCCAACGCCGACGTGCTCTACCTGCTCATGCCCGACCGCTTTGCCAACGGCAATCCAAAAAACGATGTGGTCAAGAGTATGCGCACGCAGGTGTGCGACCGCACGCAGCCCAGTCTGCGTCATGGTGGAGACCTCGCCGGCATTGAGCAACATCTCGACTACTTCAACCAGCTCGGAGTTACAGCCCTTTGGTTCACACCCATTCTTGAAAACGACTCGCCCGACCAGGGTGGTTTTAGCACCTACCACGGTTATGCCACCACCGACTACTATCGTGTAGACCCACGCTTCGGAACCAACGACGATTACAAGGCATTGGTGAGCGAAGCGCACCAAAAGGGCCTCAAGGTGGTGATGGACATGATATTCAATCACTGCGGCGACTACCATCCCTGGAACCTCGACGCGCCCAGCAAAGACTGGTTTAACAACCCCAATTACGGGCTGCAAACAAGCTATAAGCTCACGCCCGTGCTCGATCCGTATGCCAGCAAGGTAGACATGAGAGAGACAGTAGACGGCTGGTTCGTCAAGTCGATGCCCGACCTGAACCAGCGCAACCCACACCTGATGCGCTACCTGATACAAAACAGTGAGTGGTGGATAGAGACAGTGGGCATCGACGGCATACGTATGGACACCTATCCATACGCTGATCGCGACGCTATGGCACTGTGGATGAAGACGCTCAACGACGAATATCCCAACTTTAACACCGTTGGCGAAACGTGGGTTACCGAACCTGCCTACACGGCAGCATGGCAGAAAGACTCTAAACTGAGCAAAACCAACAGCAACTTGAAGACTGTGATGGACTTTGCCTTCTTTGACAGGCTCTCAATGGCTAAGCATGAGGAGACCGACGACTGGTGGAAAGGCCTCAACAGAATATATAATGTGTTGTGCTATGACTATCTCTACACCAACCCCTCATCGGTGATGGCCTTCATAGAGAACCATGACACCGACCGATTCTTGGGCAACGGCAAAGACTCTACGGCGCTCAAGCAGGCTTATGCCCTGCTGCTCACCATGAACAGAATACCACAGTTGTATTACGGAACAGAGGTCTTGATGAACGGAACCAAGGAGGTGACCGACGGAAACGTGCGCAAAGACTTTCCAGGTGGGTTCCCCGGCGACACGCACAACTGCTTTACACGCGAAGGAAGGACGCGGGCCGAGAACGCTATGTTCGACTGGACGAGCCGGCTGCTGCACTGGAGACAGGGCAACGAGGCCATATCCAAAGGCAAGCAAACACAGTTCATACCCTGGCACGGCGTCTATGTGCTGGCCAGACAGTATAAGGGCAAAAACGTGATGACCATTCTCAACGGCAAGAAGCAGGCGGCCAAGATGGAGGTGGGCCGATATGCCGAAATCATAGGCACGCACACCACCGCCCGCAACGTGATAACGGGCCAGGCGGTAGACCTTAGCAAAGACATTGAATTGACTCCAAGAGAGACATTGATAATAGAATTCTAACTGCGCGAAGGGCATCAGTGATGCATGCCCTTCGCTTTTTTTATTAATAAAATCATGGAACAGAAGAGACAGTTTAAGCAGGTAGAACTGCGAAACCTGCGCATGGACGACTACGATCAGCTGGCTGGATCGTTCAAAAGGATTTATGCCGACAACGACGTGTTTTGGACTCACGCCCAAATCAAGAAGCTTATAGACATCTTCCCCGAGGGTCAGGTGGTGGTAATCGTAGACAATCGCATCGTGGGGTGCGCCCTGTCTATCATCGTAGACTACGACATGGTGAAGGGCGACCACACCTACGCGCAGGTAACCGGCAACGAAACATTCAACACCCACAACCCCAACGGCAACATTCTCTATGGCATAGAGGTGTTCATACACCCCGACTATCGTGGCCTGAGGCTCGGCAGGCGTATGTACGAATATCGCAAGGAGCTGTGCGAAAAGCTCAACCTGAAGGCCATTATGTTCGGAGGCAGAATACCCAACTATCATAAATATGCCGACAAAATGCGCCCCAAGGAGTATATAGAGAAGGTTCGCTCAAGAGAGATATACGACCCAGTGCTCAACTTTCAGCTTTCCAACGACTTCCACGTAAGGCGAGTGATACGCAATTACCTGCCTAACGATGAGGAATCGCGCCACTGCGCCACGCTGCTGCAATGGGACAACATCTACTACCAGCCGCCAACACAGCAGCAAGTGGTGGAAAGAAAGCCCACGGTGCGCATTGGTATGGTGCAATGGCAGATGCGCCCGTATAAGGATATAGACGATCTTATAGAGCAGGTGGAGTTTTTCGTAGACTCGGTATCCGACTATAAGAGCGACTTTATCCTCTTTCCCGAATACTTCAACGCGCCGCTTATGGCCAGATTTAACGACAAGCAGGAAGCTGAATCCATCCGGGCCATGGCGCAATATACCGAAAAGATACGCGACAGGTTCCGCGAGCTGGCCATCAGCTACAACATCAACATCATCACAGGCAGTATGCCTTTCATCAAGAGCGACGGTGCCTTGTATAACGTGGGCTTCCTTTGCAGGCGCGACGGATCAATGGATATGTACGAGAAGATACATGTCACGCCCGACGAAAAAAAGTGCTGGGGACTCACAGCAGGCAGTAAGGTGCAGACGTTTGACACCGACTGCGGAAAGAT
>DLDC01000131.1 GCA_002480935.1 Prevotella sp. UBA7782
CCTGGTTTATCGGGTGAGCCCTTTTCATCCCCGCCATTCCGTAGGCCGCTTGCCGGTTAACTTCTTAAAGCATCGGCTGAAATACTTTGGGTCGGAGAATCCGCATCTGTAAGCAACATCGGCAACGAGCCTATTGCTCTGGCTAAGCATCTCTTTGGCCTTGTTGACGCGCATGTTCAGCAGATAGTTGTTGGGTGAGCAGTTGAAGATGCGCCTTACTTTGGCAAAGAGCATGGTGCGGCTTACGGACAAAGCAGCGGCCATGTCTATTACCTGTAGCTCTGAATTGGATAGATTCTCTGTGACATAGGCTTTCAGCTTTTCGGCAAACTGTTGGTCGTCAGCCGGCAGTTTGCTGTTCGGCGTCTCCGTATCTGCCTTTTGCAGGCTCTCACCTATGTCAAGCAACTCGCGTATGCGGTTGCCTAGCACGGCAATCTTTTCCTCGCTAGTAAGCTTGATGTCTTTTATTTCATTCTGTAAACGACGCACATACAGCACCACCTTTGTTACGCCATATATCAGCAGTGCCACGACCATGCCCAGTGTGAGCCAAAAGTAAGGTGTCTCTATGAATGTAGCCTTGCGGTGTATGGTGATGTCTCGTTCGTTGTCCACCCACACGCCGTCGCCGTTGGTCGATCTGACGCGCAACTTATACGTTCCGGGCATCAGTCCCACGTAATGCAGCTCATGTGATGTAGTGAAATGCCATTTCTTGTCTATTCCTTCCAGCTTATAAGCATACACGATGACTTCGTTTTTGTTATAATCGAGAGCTGCGAACGCCAGGTCCAGGTTCTTACTGCCGCCTTGCATGGTGATGATGCTGTCGCAATTGAAGATTATCTTGGGCACATACCTGCTCTTATCCATCTGTAGCGTGTTGACTGTCAGCGTGCCTTGCGTGGTTCCTATGATGATAAGGCCGTTGGGCAGGCACAATGGCGGCATCTCGGTGAAGGCGAAATGCCCTCTGAAGTATCTTTTCAGATAGTTGACTGACCGGTGACGCTTGATGTCTATACAGCTAAGCGAGGCTTCAGAGATAATCCATACGCGTCCGGACGGATCCTCCTGAAGAGCCTGCGTCATGTCAGACGATAGTCCATCGTCATAAGAGAAATGGCTGAAGTGCATGTCGTTGCTCAGCAGATGACGGCTGTCAGTGCAGTCAACGCCCCCTCCTGACGTTGCTATGAGCACCTTACCGCTCCTAGTGAGCAACATGCCCATGATATAATTGCTGCTCAGCGACCAAGCCTTTTGTGGGTTACGGCGATTGACCGTGAATCTGATGGCCGAGGCGTTAGGGCCGGGTCTGAAAGACACCAGACCGTTTGTTGTGCCTACGAGTACCGTGCCGTCAGACGTAGTCAGAATGCTTCTGCATTGCATGGCATTTTGAGGGTATTGTCTGAGCAGATTGTGAGGATTGACAAACCGTGGTTTGCCGTCATGTTGGGGCTTGATGATGTTCAGTCCCCCCTTAAAAGTGGCTATGAGAAGGTCGCCGTAGATGCTCTCCTTGATGTCGTATATATTATCATCGCTCAGGCTCCATCTGTCGTTTGCGTTGTGCACGTAGTGAGTAAGCTTATATCCAGAGCCCGATGTTTGCAAGCTAAACAGTCCGTGAGGCTTCGTGCCGAGCCACATGGTGCCTTGCTTATCCTCGTAAAAAACATACACGTTGCTTCCAAACACGGCGTGTCGGGTGGATAATTGTCCTGTTGGAGTAAGAAAAAGTGGCGTTTGCCGGAGAAAAGGAACATTAGTGTTGAACCTATTATATATACGCACCACACCGTTCTTGTCTGCTATCCATATTCGCCCCTTGCTGTCACGATAAGCCCCGCGCACGGGTTCCTCGCCCTCAGAGCCATACTTTTCGGGCAAGGCAGCCTTCTTGACGAACCACACCCGCTCCAGTCCGCGGTTGCTCTGAAGCCATATACCGCCCTGACGGTCGGTACAAAGAAACTTTACCTCTATGTGAGCATATTCCGGCAAGCTCTTTATCCTGTTCCGAACAGCCTCCGGAGTGTGGTAGGGCCTCACCTGCCAGCTTCTGTCCATTTGCTTGGGAAGGCTGAACTTCTGTGTCTTGGGACAGAAAATATAATATCTGTTGTTGCTCTTGCACAGAATGTTGTGGTTGGCCAGCTCTTTTATGCCGTTGATGCGGTTGGTTTCAAGCGGGCATCCGTCGCCCGGCCGTGCCTTGAAGGTCACAAACCTATAGCCGTCATACCTGCTCAGACCGTTCCAGCTGCTCACCCATATAAAGCCCTCACGATCTTGTATGACACCTGTTATGTAGCTTTCAGTAAATCCGTCGCGCTCGTCAAAATGCGTTATGCGTACCTCTGTTTCTTCGGCTAGCAAAGGTAGGCTGGTTAGTAGCATTGTTAAGGCGATGATGATGCGGTTCATGCGTTTGTTGTTTCAATCGTTGACAAAGATAATTGTTTTTTCGGCAATTTGTGCATCGGTGTACGATATTCATCCATTTTTGTACGATTTTAAACATACTTGCAAGGGCATCTACCTAATTTTGCACTTGATAAGCGGCAAATGTCCGCCCGTTGTCCTCGGTCATGTAGCAGAGGCTCACGGTTGCTTGGTTCGGAAAAATCTATCTAAACATAAATAACTAAAATCAAAGTACAACTATTATGCTAAAATTATTATCGCGTTTGCGGGCTTTTATCACCTGCGCAGCCCTTTTCTGGGTAGCTGGTTCGCTGCAAGCCACTACGCAAACGAAAGTAGCCTCCTGGAATTTTGCAGAAGGATGGGATGTTTCTAACACCGGCACCGTGTACACCTATACCCCGGACGGCAGCGGATGGCAGGAGCTGGCCAATGTGAGCTGGAAGCAGAAGCAGCCTGTGTTCTTGCCCAACACCTTCTCGGGCGTGCAGAGCGACTATAGGCTGAGCCTCAAGACAAGCAACGGTAAGTGGCAAGTAAAGCAGAGCAGCTCCAGCTATGTGCTTCGCCTGAATACCGCCTCTGTCGATAAGTTTACGGCAAAAGCCGATTATGGCGACGCCTCGAAGCACGACCAATATTTTGAGGTGACCTTCTCTTCTGTCAACCTGAACAATATCAAGGTGAACTTTGCCATAGGCGACGGCTCTAGCAGCCGTACAAAGTTTGGCGTTATCTACTCAACTGACAACGGAACTACCTGGACGGAGCTCAACGATTATGTGAGTGGGTCGCACTGGAACACGTATGTTGATTCTACTTACAGCCTGAAAGCCGATAATAAGGAGAACGTCATTGTGCGCATTCTCATCACCTCGGCCACCAAGTCGAGCAACTATAACCNNATGACCATGAGGCACCTTTCTTAAAATCGTCGCATCCTGCCGATGGCGAAACAAACGTTCCTACATCGGGAGCCATCTCCCTGACATGGAACGAGAGCGTGGAGGCTACGGCACATGCCACTCTGACCAATACGACGACCCATGCCAGCCAATCGCTTACGGGTGTGGTGAAAGACAATGTGGTGAGATATGCCTACTCGGCACTTGACAAGAGTACCCCTTATACCTTCTCTCTGAATGGCGGTACGGTGGCCGACAAGGCCGGAAACGTGTCTCAGAATGCAGTGACCTTCGCCTTTACTACAGCCGACAGAGACCCCGTGGCTCCCCCTGTGATAGCCAGTAAGAACCATTTGTGGTATAATCGTCCGGCGAAATACTGGGAGGAGGCTCTGCCTTTGGGCAACGGAAGGCTGGGCGTGATGCACTCCGGAGGCGTTGCCTGCGACACGCTACAGTTTAATGAGGATACGTTCTGGGATCAAGGACCCAATGAGAATTACAACTCCAATGCTCTGGGCGTACTGAAGCAGGTGCAGAGTGGCATCTTCGCAAAGAATTATGCCTCTGTTCAGGATTTGGCTGTTACCAACTGGATGTCTAAGAACTCACAAGGTGCTGCCTATCGGGCTGCCGGCGAACTGCTGATAGGCTTCCCCCAACAACGATATGACGATGAAGAACCGGGCGCTGGCGCCCATGCAGTGAGTGCCGAGGGTTATGTAAGGTATCTTGATTTAGATTCGGCTACCAGTCAGGTTATATATAACATAGGTGATGTGAAGTACAAGCGAACCGTCTTTACGTCGTTTGCCGACAATGTAACCATCGTTCGCCTAGAGTCTTCCGAGAGCGGAAAACTTCAGTTCAACGCCACTTACACGGGTTGCAACAAAACAAATATAGAGAAGTTGCTGTCTAGTGTTTTGTATGATGACCATACCATCAAGGCCAAGATGGGCCCGGCGAGAGCTTCTAACGAGGGTGTGACCAACAAGCTTAACCTATGCACGTATATCCGTATCATCGACTGCGATGGCACCATAACCAACGGTACGACAACCATACATGAGCAAGGAACGGCGGGTCCGGCCAACAATGTGCCCCAGCTCATTGTGACGGGTGCGAGCCATGCCACGATCGTTATATCGCAGGCCACCAACTTCAAGAGCTATAACGACGTGAGCGGCGACGCTGATGCCCAGGCATTGGCTTATCTCACGGCTTATGAGAACGCCAATAAGGACTATACCACGACACTTGCCGACCATGTAACGAAATATGCCGGCGAGTTCGGACGCGTAGATCTGGACTTGGGGCATAACAGTGCCCAGGAAAGCAAAAACACCGAGCTGCGCATCAAGGAATATCATAAGACGGCCGATCCTCAGCTGGCTGCCAACTATTTCCAGTTTGGTCGCTACCTGCTCATATGCTCTTCGCAGCCCGGAACACAACCTGCCAACCTGCAAGGTATATGGAATCCTGACGCACGGCAATATCCTGCTTGGGACTCTAAATACACATCTAACATCAATGTGGAGATGAACTACTGGCCGGCAGAGGTAACCAACCTGGCTGAATGCCACGAACCCTTCCTGAGGCTCATTAAAGACGTGAGCGAGACGGGTGCCGTGACGGCTAAGAAGATGTATGGCGCACGCGGATGGGTGCTGCATCACAACACCGATATATGGCGTACTACGGGCGCCGTAGATAATGGTACCGTCGGCGTATGGCCTACTTGTAATGCTTGGTTCTGCTCACATCTGTGGGAGCATTATCTCTTCTCAGGCAATAAAAGTTATCTTGCCGAGGCTTATCCCATCATGAAAGGGGCTGCCATGTTCTTCCAGGATTTCCTGGTAGAAGATCCAAACAGTCATTATATGGTGGTGTGCCCGAGCAACTCGCCCGAGAATCATCCCGGCATTGGCACTTACACCAAGAGCAATGGCGAGAAAGGCAACATCGCTCTCTTCGGAGGAATAGCCATGGATAATGAGATGGTGTACGACTTGCTGAAGAACACGGCCCTTGCTGCCCGTGCCTTAGGCGTAGACAGTCAGTTTGCCGACTCGCTGGATGCACTTAAAGCACATCTCACTCCATGGAAAATAGGAAAATACGGACAGGTGCAAGAGTGGCAGGAAGACTGGGATAAAGAAACATCCAGCCACAGACATCTGTCGCATCTGTGGGGTGCCTATCCCGGCAGTCAAGTGTCTCCTTACATGAACACAACGCTCTTCCAGGGCGTTCATAAAAGTCTGGTGGGCCGTGGCGACGGTGCTCGCGGCTGGTCTATGGGCTGGAAGGAAGCCATGTGGGCCCGTATGCTCGATGGCGACCATGCCTTGAAGATACTCAAGAATCAGCTGGTGCTTCTCGATCCTAATGTTACCATTGCCGCGTCCGACGGTGGTTCTTACGCCAACATGTTCGACGCACACCCGCCTTTCCAGATAGACGGTAACTTTGGTGCCACTGCTGCCATCGCCGAGATGCTCGTACAGTCGCACGCCGGCTTCGTACATGTGTTGCCTGCCCTGCCTTCTGAATGGAAAGAAAGCGGAAGCGTGAAGGGTCTGCGTGCTCGCGGCGGATTCGTCATTTCTGAGATGACTTGGCAGGACGGAGCCATACAGTCGCTCACCATCCGGTCTACGATAGGTGGAAACCTCCGGCTGAGAACGGCAACAGAACTCAAGAATGCCGATGGAACGGCACTTACGGCAGCTACAGGTGACAATAGCAATCCGCTGATGCAGCCTTATAACATGCCCGCACCTATAGTGAAGGATATGAGCAAGATACCCGAAACCACTCTTCCTACAACTTGGCTCTATGACATTCCCACTACGGCGGGTCAGGAAATAAAGCTCATCAACGCTTCGGCTACAGGCATCCAGCAAGTGAGTGACGCTAAGCCGGAAGCTGAAAAAGCTGAGGGACCTTTATATAATATAGGTGGCCAGCGCGTCAGCAACTCCTTTCATGGCATTGTTGTTACGAAAGGCGCGAAGTACTTGAAGCGTTGATGCTACTTTAAGTTGCAATCATCTATAGATTAACAATAAAGAGGATGTACCATAGAACGCAATTATGATACACCCTCTTTTATTGGTTTCGTATTAATCTAGAAGAATCCCCGGTCGTTGTCCTTGTTGTAGAGCTTCTTTGCGTCGTTGTTCTGTTTACCCGAGAAGAGGTTATAGCTCAGGGTGATGCAGAAGGTGCGCTTCTGACTGGTGACGCTGTTGTGGTAGTGAATGTCGAGCACTTTGTTGTCAAGAATGCTGTTGTCGTATTTGGCCGCGGCAAAGGGGAAGATGCACACCAGTCCTATCATCAGCTGCTTCTTCTGGTAGTAGACTATGAGGTTCTGTGTGTTCTCGGC
>DLDC01000192.1 GCA_002480935.1 Prevotella sp. UBA7782
GGCATGCAAATCACCAGGTCTATGCTTGTTGTCTTGAGCACGGCCTCGGCTTCCTCTGTGGTAGACACCTGTATGAACATGGGCGGGTAGCGCAGCCCCAGACTCATATACTCATTATATATCTTCTCCTCCACGCGCCCGTCGTCTTCCAGCATAAAGGCATCGTAGGGGTTTGCCACGATGAGTACATTATATATACGGCGCATCATGAGGTTGACAAATGATACGTCTTTCAGGTAGAACTGATTCCATTCGGCAGGTTGTAACTTCTTCATATCGATAGATTTAGGCCACTGTTCTTCTTTAATGTCATCGCAAAGCTAATAAAAAAATCGGGAAAAGCCATCACTACGTTCTGAAAAGTTGCTTGCATGAATTTTAGTTCGGCTTTTGCCAAGCATTTATCGGCTTACCTAAAACCCATGCTTTTGCTTTCTGAAAGTGCCTGTTTCGTGCTTCAAAAGTGCCTGTTTTGTGCTTCAAAAGTGCCTATTTTGTTTTTTGGTCAGCACAATAAAGACGCTCTCATAGGGCTTCATGCGCAGCTTCACACTCTTGTTTCGTGTCAGTGCGGCATCTCTTTTAGCTTTTGTGTAGGGATTCCAAAGCTCTGCATGTGTGAAGTTTGACCGCAGTTTTACGTCTTGACAGAAATTGTGATTGCTGTGGTTGTAAACAAAATAGATGTCGGCTCCCTTCACAGTACGATGGAAAAAGCATGTCTTGTCATCAGGCAGGTTGGCACTTCTAAGGGTTATGTCGGGCTGGATGTTTCTCTTGGCAAGCTCCTCGCCCACATCTTGGCCTTTGTTGCACCATATTACAGGCACGCCGGCTCTTTCAAAACATTTTATTTTAGAAATAGCTTTATCAGACAGAAAGGTACGGTCTTGCACGATAAGAGCTTTGTAAGTCATGCCCGCATCAGTTGCCAGCTCACCCTGTTTTGCATAAAGACGGGTGGCCAGTGCATGATATGTGCAGACATCAAAGTTATAACCTTCCGGAATATCCGGTAATTTATAAGCCAAAGTCTTTTGTGGAGGGTCCTCGCCAATATATACACAGAGGTCTACCACCGGCTTTCCCGTCTGCAACATTTGTGAGCATCTTGCCTGATATTCCCAAAAAGGCCCCACCGTTTTCCAATTAGGATGAAATCGATGGAATACATACGGATGCTTGCTGTTGGCATCGTCATACTTGTGTGTGAGCCATGGCTGATAAGAGGAAGCACATACCACAAACTCGTTTATGCCCCTACAGTATGCCAGATTGGCTATGCGCAGCAGCTCTTGCCATGTGGCTTCATAAGGAGTATCGGTAAAGGCTTCGGCTGAGGCTACGTTATGCCCGTAGAGATGAGCTGCTGAGCTGGCGTCCAGGCAATCATAATTGCCGTTTTTCTGGTAAGTCCAAAACTCGCCTTGCGGTTTATCGCATATTCCCCTGCTGGCAATATTGTCATTATCTATATTGAGCATGGCTTGGCTGGTGAATGTTATGCCGTCTTGCCTGCACAGCTTTTCGAATGTCCCATAAAACTCGTTACGTATCAGGTGCGCTATTGTCTGGCGAAAGTCCAGCAGTGTTTTCTCCGTCTTTTCCCTGCTGTCTATAATATATCCTTTCAACATAGGAAGCAGGGGGATGATGTCATAGCCATTCAGCTTGCTGAATGCTTTCTCAAAACCGCTCGTCCAGTTGGCTATGCCAGCCTCATGGCTGTCCATTACCATGCCTGTTGGCTTGCAGCCAATGGCTGAAAGCGTGTCGCAGATGGCCTTAAAGTAATGGGCATACTGTGTCTTTGCCGCTTTGGCCGACATGACATCAGCTTCCAGCCCCAAGAGGTTTGCCCTGCCATGCTTGGTTTTTGCTCCGGTGGGCACATGGCCAAAGCGCATGATGTGCCATGTGCCTGGCTCCAATGTCAGGGTGAGGGTGCCGTCTGCTTGCATCTTGTCTGAGATGTTGGTAATGGCACGGCTGCTTAATTTGCCAGCTTCTGAGCCATCGTGATGAGGATATTCTACCTCTGTACGCATTCCGCTCTTCACTTCCCAGTTGTTTATCTTGTCTCTGCTGCCAATGCGCAGGTCGCTAATCTCTAGTTGCGGAAAGGCCTTGCCGGGGTCTAGCCAGTCATGAAGTCTCACTCGGAAGTAGCGTCCAGATACTTTCGGAAAGTTGATGGTGCGCTCTTTGGACTTGTAACCAATAACGTTTTCTATGCCTTGCAATGGGGTTGCCGAAGTCCAGACCTTCCCGTCGTTGCTGTATTCCAAATTGCCTATAGGCGGCAAATCCACGTAGCCAGCCCCGAAATAACGTTCTTGTGGCTTCCCCGGAATGTTCATAGAGCCCATAGACCCTTTGCCGCGTGGCTTGCAGCAGTATGAAATGGTGCAGATGTCTATATTCTTACCTGCGTCATACGTCACGGTGAACTCCTTGTTGTCTGTCACTTTACGTGAGCCATGCAGCAGCCAGATGTCTTGATACTGCATACTGTCGGGGAATAAGAGCGTGGCTATGTCATGAAAGCTTTTTGCCGAGCCGGCTATGTTTACGGTTATCTGCTTCTTGCCAGTCACAGTGACCAGCGTGTCTGCCATGACCAGCTGTTGCATACCCAGGTCTTCTGTTATCCAGGGGCCGCCGGCAACGTAGCCATTGCTTGCCGCAACTTCGAAAGAGAGGCCTGACTGCTTGGCTCTCTTGGCGGCATATTTCAGCATTTCCCACCACGTGGCTGACATAGAAGGATATGCTCCCACAGCGGGACCGTGTACCTGATCGTAAAAGACAACTCCTCCTACGCCTTTCTCCTTGAATGCCTTGAGGTCGGCATCAATGCCTTCCTTCGTCGTAACTGTTTCGCCATGAAACCACCATACCTTTGTTCTGACGGAATCGTGTGGATGTGAGAAGTTGTTTTCGAGAGTCTTGTACAGGCGCTGAGCGTAATGCCCTTTTGTTTTAGGTCTTGTTGAGGATGATGCCTGCCCGCCCATTGGTTGCCCCCATGTGCCTATGCAGAGGCTACTTGCCAAGATGGCTATAAGGATAGAGAAAGTTTTTTTTCGCATAACTGTTGTCAGAAAGTTGATTGCCAGCTAATAGCCCATATAGAAAAGTTGTTGTTGGGTAAGCTGCAGTGTTGTGCTGATAGCCTTGCTTAAAGGTGTTTTTGCGTAAGGTAAAGTTATATAGGTTATAAAACCAAGATTTAAGGTGCTTTTTTTAGATATATCGCAGCATCCGGCATATTACATCCGGCACTGAGGCAGGGCCCTGTGCTTATGCAGCCATCACAAAGAAGGCTGCTCAGACAGGAGCCAGAGCGGAGGCAGACGCATTTTCTAATACTCTACTTCTTGCGCCTCTGTGACTTTCTGTTGGCCCGTTGCTCTCGGTATTTGGCCTTTTGGCGTGCGCTGCCTGAGCCATGCGCGCCGGTGATGTACTTCTTTTTCTTGGCTTTGGTCTTTACTTTGCCATCACCGGTGTTGTTGTTTTTCTGGGCACCTTTAAAGACAATGCCCGTCTCAATGATTTCGTCTATTTCGCTCATGTTCGCTTATTGATGTCTCATATTACGGCATTTAGCGGGTCTAAATTCAATAATCCAGCTCTCCATCCGTACATAAGAGGGTTAAAAAAATGAGATATAAGGTTCTGTAAATCCCGTCTGTGACTCGTCATCGTATTGTCACGGCAGGCTTCGCGCTCCCATCTGCCGCAGGAGCATGGGTGATGTTCCTACGGCAAGTGGCGCGTGAGGTATGTTCATAACGATTAGTGATGGAACAGTCTGATGCCTGTCATGGCCATGGCTATGCCATACTTGTCGCATGTGTCTATCACATTGTCATCGCGTATAGAGCCTCCGGCCTGTGCTATATAGCGCACTCCGCTCTTGTGGGCACGCTCTATGTTGTCGCCAAAGGGGAAGAAGGCATCCGAGCCAAGTGCCACATCGGTGTTCTTGGCTATCCATTCCTTCTGCTCAGGACGTGTGAACGGCTCCGGCTTCTCTGTGAAGAACTGCTGCCAAGTGCCCTCTCTCAGCACATCTTCATACTCTTCTGAGAGATACACATTGATGGTATTGTCGCGGTCGGCACGGCGAATGTGCTCCTTGAAGGGCAGGTTGAGCACTTTGGGGCTCTGCCTGAGCCACCACTCATCAGCTTTATTGCCAGCCAGACGCGTGCAGTGGATGCGGCTCTGCTGCCCTGCGCCGATGCCAATGGCCTGTCCGTCTTTCACGTAGCAAACAGAATTGCTTTGCGTGTACTTCAGGACGATTTGCGAAATCATCAGGTTGCGCAGTGCCTCGGCCGGTATTTCTTTGTTCTTGGTGGGGCGGTTGGCGTATATCTGCGGGTCGTTGAGCTTCACCTCATTGCGTCCTTGCTCAAAGGTAATGCCAAACACTTGCTTGTGCTCAATGGGGTTGGGCTTATAGTTGGGGTCTATCTTGATGATGTTGTAGGTGCCCTTGCGCTTTGACTTCAGAATGTTGAGCGCCTCGGGTGTATAGTCCGGGGCGATGACACCGTCGCTCACCTCGCGCTTGATGAGCTTTGCCGTTGCCTCGTCGCATGTGTCGCTGAGCGCGCAGAAGTCTCCGTAAGAGCACATACGGTCGGCTCCACGCGCCCGGGCGTAGGCATTAGCCAGCGGAGTGAGCTCAAAGTCTATATCGTCTACAAAGTAAATCTTCTTCAGAGTGTCGCTCAGGGGCAGGCCTATGGCGGCACCTGCGGGGCTGACATGCTTGAACGAAGCCGCAGCAGGCATGCCTGTGGCCTCTTTCAGTTCCTTTACGAGCTGCCAGGAGTTGAGCGCATCAAGGAAGTTGATGTAGCCTGGCCTGCCGTTTAACACTTCAATAGGAAGCTCGCCTTCCTCCATATATATTCTGGAAGGCTTTTGGTTGGGATTGCATCCGTACTTAAGAGCTAATTCTTTCATTTTGCTGAATACTGGAATATATGTAAAATTTCGATTGCAAATATACTATTTTTCTTGCAAATAAAGTTCATCGTATGCCAAAAATGCTTATATTTGCATCCTAGTTAGGGAAGATTTGTAGTTATGAAAAAAGATTTAAAGCTTCTGATAGAGAAGTTTGGGCATCGTTGGACAGAGATGAAAGGTGCCCAGGAAGATTTTGAGAAGTTGTCTAAACGGCTGCTCTCGTATGGCATCAATCTCGAGGTGAGGTCGTTGAAGCGTTTATGGAATGTGCTTGAAAAGCCTATGAAGCGGCACAAACCATCGCTCGACAGATTGGCACTCTTTGCCGGTTTTCAGTCGTGGAGCGACCTTCAGCAAGCCTTGCACGGCACAAGTGATGCTCAGCTCAACTATGAGGACGAGCCAGAAAAGAAGCTCCATTAAAGAATTTTGGCCCCGTACATACCATGGCCATTGGTATGCCGGGGCCTTAATGGTATAAGATTATTGTTTTTCTTGTATGTTTCGGCTTCACCAAAGTATGTGCCTTGAGCGGTTCTTTGGCCGGGCAGAAGGGGTGAACCTGAAATCTTGCTATTTTATTGTCAGCATTTTGTTAGTTTAATGGTTGTGTTGGCAAATTTAAGCAAAATGTCTTGAATGTGCAAGAAAAACTAAATAAATGTCGCTTTCTGCCTGCTTTTACTTGTCATCTATCAAGATATACTCCGGCCTTTCGTCTGGATTCTGTGTCTTGATGCTCACATTTTTGAAGCTCACGTTGCGTGCATGGCGAACAAAGAAGCCCTTGGCGGGCAGCGTGCCCCACATGGTAGCCTCCGGATAATCTTTCTCCTTCTCGTCTGTCGGCACCAGTGTGGCAGGGCAGCCGCCTGGGTGCGTGATGCTGATGTTGCGCAGAATGATATTGCAGACGGGGTGGCCCGGCAGTCCGGTGATGGAGCATCCCGTAGTCCCGGCATCGTTAACGGTGATGTCAGAGAGGGTTACGTTGCTCAGAGAGCCCACATTCGTGATGTTCTGACCTTCGTAATAGCCTCGTGCCCTGTTGCCCAGCCTGACGAAGATAGGGCTCTCTGTGCCCGTTGCATGTATGTTGCTTATAACCACGTCCGACAGTTTGCCGCCGTCAACCATCTCAACCGAGATGGCCGATATGCCTCTGCTCTTGCCGAAGAAGAGCGTGCTCTGGTCGTCGCTCGGCCGGATGGTGATGTTGCTGATATGGATGTTCTTAAACCCTCCGTTGCTCTCCGTGCCCAGTTTTACCGCATTGCAGTGGCTGCTCACCACACAGTTTTTCACAATAATGTTTTCGCAGAGGCGGGGAGAAGTGCTCTTCAGCGTGATGCCGTCGTCGTCGCTGTCGGCAGTCATGTTGGTTACTTCAACGTTGTGACATCCGTCCAAGTCTAGCGCGTCGTTGTTATAGTTGTTGCGATTATATACTTTTATGCCGTTGATGCTCACGTTGTCGCATGCCAGATAGTGCTGCATCCAGCATCCTGAGTTTCTCAGCGTCACGTCTTTGATGTTTAGTTGCCGGCACTCTATGAACCTGATGAGGTGGGGGCGTGTAATGCCTTCATCGTTCCAAGACAATTTCGGAAATCCCTTACCCTGTCCGTCTATACATCCTTTGCCCGTTATAGAAACATCAGTGGCTTGGTTGGCATATATCAGTTGTATGGTTTCTTTCTGTGTGCGCAGTGACACATAACTGGGTTTGAGCTTCTTATAGTCTTTTATGTCTGTACTGCCATATAGCGTAGCCCCCTCATCCAGATGCAAGTCTACCTTGCTTTTCAGGATGATGGTGCCCGTCTTGAAGTTGCCTTTGGGTATAACCACCCTTCCTCCTCCGTCGTTGTGGCATTGGTCTATGGCCTGCTGTATGGCCTTTGTGCTGAGAGTGGTGGTGTCGGCAATGGCACCATAATGGGTTATGACATAGTCTTTTGCCTGTGCCGTGACCGTGCAGGCCAGACAGAGAGCTATCAGTGATGATTTCTTCATGGCGATATGGTTTTTAAGTTATTTCTTGCAAAGATAGCCAACTTTTGCCATTGTTGCAAGCAAAAGCCTTGAAAAGGGGGATGGAGAGGTATAAATAACAAGAAAGCGGCCCCGTTGAGGGCCGCCTCGTTGAATTTAAATCTGTAACAAGTGCGTGTCTATTACTTGTCTAAGCTGATTGCCTCGTTGGGGCACACATCTGCGCATGTTCCACACTCAGTGCACACATCGGGATCGATATGATAACGATCATCTCCTGCAGAGATTGCTCCAGAAGGACACTCATCGATACATGTACCGCAAGCGATACAATCTTCACCAATTACGTAAGCCATAGTTAAATCTTGTTTTTATATTAATAATGTTTTTGTACGGTTGTCAAAGTTTGTTTTGATACCTACTTTTGTACGCTGCAAAGATAAAGATTTTTTTTTAATACCTAAAAATAATTAGAGAGAAATATTTTGTATTTAGACACTTTCGAAATAGGTTAGGGCACAATATTCATGAAGACAGTGCGTTATAACTTACGTATGAAAAGAACGCTATGCATGATTGCTCTTGCCCTTACCGCCTTGTTGCCGGTGTCAGCGCAAGAGCGTAAGGTGGAAAACAGGCCCTATACCGACTTGCGCCGCTTTCATTTTGGCGTGCTTGTCGGTGCTCATTTGCAAGACATTGAGTTACTTAACGTGGGTCCGAAGCAGTATGTCATGGAGGATGGAAGCACCGCAGAGCGCACCGTGACCGTAGACCAAGACCGCTGGGACCCCGGGTTCACCGTGGGCGTGCTGGGCGAGGCGCGTCTCTCGCAGACGTTTCAGCTGCGCATAGCGCCTGCCTTGTTCTTCGGCACCAGGCATCTCACCTTTCATAACCTCAGCGTGCCTGATGCCAACGGGCAGCCCACAGAGCAGCGGCAGGAGCTGAAGACGGCCTATGTGTCGTGTGCCTTCGACCTGATAGCGGCCGCTCCGCGTTTCAACAATCACCGGCCTTATGTGGTGGCGGGCATCAATCCCATGCTCAACTTGTCGGGTAAGGACGATGACATTATCAAGCTCAAGGGTACAGACACCTTTTTGGAGATTGGCGTGGGGTGCGATTTCTATCTGCCTTACTTCAAGCTGAGGCCTGAACTGAAGTTTATGTACGGTCTGAGCAACTGCCTTGACACCAAGCATGGCAGCAACATGCGCGACGCCAACCTGCGTCCTTACGCCATGTCGGTGAGCGAGGCGCATGCCAAGATTATAGCCCTTACTTTTTATTTCGAGTAGTAGCGGGGCGTGTCATTGCGCCCTGTGCTGCGGATGTGCCGCATGGCGTGAGAAGAGCAGACTCATCTTGCCTATAAATATGCCATGCTTTCCGTTCTGATCTACGGGTATTTCCTGTCCGTCCAGGTTCTTCACGTATTTCAGTTGCTTGAAATAGGAGTGCGAATGTCCGCCCAGCACCAAGTCGATGCCTCTTGTATGGCTGATAAGCATTTGGTCGCCCATGCCTTTTTCTTCCCATCCCAAGTGTGAGATACATATTATAACATCGCATTTTTGGCGTTTCAGCTCATCAACTGCTTTCTGCGCTGAGGCTATAGGGTCCAGATACTTCATGGGCTCATAGTTTTTGTGGTCTATCAGTCCGTCTGGCTGGGGTGACAGTCCGAACACTCCGATGCGCAGATGCTTGCGACGGATGATGGCCCATGGCTTGACGATGCCCTTGAGGGGCGTACCCGTGAAGTCGTAATTGGCGCACACAATGGGGAAGTTGAGCATACCAAACACCCTGGCCATATTGTCCAGACCGAAGTCGAACTCATGATTGCCTATCGTTCCGGCGTCATAGTGCATCATGTTCATCAGGTTTGCCTCTACGTCACCTTTATAGAGGGTGTAGTAGGGTGAGCCCTGCGAGAAGTCGCCGCTGTCGAACAGCAGCAAGTCTTTGTCCTTCTTCCGTTCCTCCTTGAGCATGGCAATGCGTCGCAAGAAGCCCGCCCTTCCTGCCTTCATGGTGTCGGCAAGGGCCGGGCTGAGCGGATATATCTGGCTGTGTGTGTCGTTGGTGTGCAGCACGGTGAGCGTCTTGGTGCCCGTGCAGCCGGACATGAGCACGACAAAAAGTGCCGTTGCTATTACTGTTTTCTTCATACCTTACTCTATTTTTATTCTTCCTTCCACCTGCGCGTCAACGGTCTGTCCTTTGGCCGTCTGCTCCTGAAAGTATTTCACGATGATGTTTCTGGCGTTGTTGCTCTCGTCCTGGGGCGACACCAGGTCGCGTTTCAGCTTGAAGGCGTTCATCTTGTCGTTGCCCTGTGCCACATAGTCTATGGTGGCTATGCGGTAGTCGCGTTCAGGATCGATGTCAGCACCATTTATCTTGGCTGATACGAGTTTGCCGTCGTGCGTCATCACGAGCCTCACACTGTGGCTCAGGCCTTGGCCTCCTTGTGCGACCATCTCTTTGAAGAGCTGCAACACCTGGGTGCCGTTGAGCGTCAGAAAACATATTTTGTTCTCAAAGGGAGCCACGTCGAGTATGTCGCCGTAAGTAACGTTGCCCTTGATGAGCGAGGCACGTATGCCCCCCATGTTGTAAACACCAAAGTCGGGCTTTTCACCATACAGCTTGCCAGCCCATACCATGATGTCGGACAGCAGGTTTGACAGTTCGCTTTCGGGTTGATAAGCGTTCAGGTTGCGAGCCACCTTGCCCACAACGGGCCCCATGAGTGAGTCTACGCGTGCCTTATAGGGCTTCATGAAGGTGGCCGCCTGTGCGTCGGGGTGCGCGTCATATCGGCTGTCTATCACGATGCGCGACCGTTGGCTCACACCCATATACCTGTAACTGCATCCGCCAAGAAGGGTGGCAGCAGTCAGGGCACATGAAAAGAGAATGACGTTTTGTTTCATTTCAATATGATTTTCTGCGTGCAAAGTTAGTCAAAAAAAACGGAGTAACCGAAACGGGTAAAGGGGATGGAGTGACTTTGTGTTGCAAAATAAAGTTAAAAAATGCCAGTGCCAAAGCGCCTTTTGATGGCTATACGCCCGAAAAGTGGTAACTTTGCACCGCTTTAGGCGTAACCGCTGGGAATGGAAGAGTCATGGCCTACGTTGCGTCGGGACATTAACAAACAAAATAAGTAATAAAATGGACTTAATTAAAGTAGCAGAAGAAGCTTTCGCTACCGGCAAACAGCACCCCAGTTTCAAGTCAGGTGACACCATTACCGTGGCTTACAAGATTATCGAGGGCAACAAACAGCGTATTCAGCTCTATCGTGGCGTAGTTATCAAGATTAGCGGCGAGGGCACCAAGAAGCGCTTCACCGTTCGCAAGATGTCTGGTACGGTAGGTGTAGAGCGTATCTTCCCGATGGAGTCTCCTAACATCGACTCTATCGAAGTGAACAAGCGAGGCAAGGTTCGCCGCGCTAAGCTTTACTATCTGCGCAAGCTCACCGGTAAGGCTGCACGTATCAAGGAGAAGAGAACCGCAAGTGCAGAGCCTGCCAAGTAAGCTCCTGGCTTCTGCTAAAAACAAGATTTAAAGGAAGTTGCCCATCTATAGGCAGCTTCTTTTTTTATTTGTCAGTGTTTGGCCTTTCTTTGCGACTCTCAATCTTTGGCTTAATGGTGATGGCATGAAGATGTTGGCAGAGTTTTCCTGCCCGACTTCATTGTCCTTTTTCTTCGTTTTGTTAACCTGTTGATACATAGTGCGTTGATAAATATGCCAGGAACCGTTTTGCAAAAACACCCATTTTACTCTCTGAAAGCGCCTGTTTTAGCTTGTAAACCGACCGCTTTTGCAAGCCAAAAGCATGGGTCTTGCACCCTGCCTGACTATGCCTAGAGAGATGCATCGAAAGCCAATGACGAGTAAAGAAATGTTGATGTGGATGAAGCTTACAAATGTCATTTTTAGAGAGAAATGCTTGATAGCTAGAACTATAAGCCTTAAACTCGATAATTCGGTGGGTGGGATGTGGGTGGAATGTGTTATGTTGTAATCAGTTATGTATCTGTTTGATAATTAACGAGTTGCAATTTGGGTGGAATGGGTGGAATAGGTTTT
>DLDC01000007.1 GCA_002480935.1 Prevotella sp. UBA7782
GACAAGGCTTATCTCACCATCAAGAGCCATTCTCACGATGGTGGAGTTTCACGGTATGAGTTCGAGAAGGAGATTACTCAGGAAGAAGCCTCTCACCTCTTTCAACTGTGTGCGCAGCCCATTATTGACAAGCACCGTTGGCTTGTGCCTTTCGCTGGCCATACCTTCGAAGTTGACGAGTTTCATGGTGAAAATAATGGGCTGGTCGTTGCCGAAGTGGAACTCCACGATAAGGCGGAGACCTACGAAAAGCCCGATTTCATCGGCCCGGAAGTGACGGGCGACGCTCGCTTCTACAACTCGCACATGCGCCAAAATCCTTATAAGAACTGGAAAGATACCTTGCCTGAAGCTTACAGATAGGGCTTCGGGCAGGATGACTGCCGCTTGTTGGACCGACGCAACCTATTATGCCGAATTATAGAAAAGACAGAGATAAAAGCTAAATAAATTAATAAATCATAGCCTTCTTGTAACTTTTTGTAACTGTTTGGATGTAAATAGCGCTAAATTTTGTACTTTTGCATCTATCTAAAAGATTGTTTCTATGTCACAACAAGAACGAGGAAGTTTTGGAAGCAAGTTAGGATTGATACTTGCAACGGCCGGAGGTGCCGTGGGATTGGGTAATGTTTGGCGTTTCCCCTACATGACAGGACACAACGGAGGCGCCGCTTTCATTATTATATATATAGGTTGCGTGATACTGATGGGCTTTCCCTGCATGGTGAGTGAGTTCATCATAGGTCGCCATGCGGCCTCAAACACGGCCAGAGCGTATGCCAAGTTGGCCAACGGAACACCCTGGAAGTGGGTGGGCTTTCTGGGTGTTATCACCGGATTTCTTATCACTTGCTATTACTCAGTGGTGTCTGGCTGGTGCTGCCAGTATGTTTTTGCCTCGCTCATGGGGCACCTCAATGGTTCGCCAACCTATTTCCAGCAGTATTTCTCCGACTTTGCGTCTAACCCGTGGAAGCCAATTCTGTGGATGATAGTTATATTAGGCATAACGCACATGGTGATAATACATGGCATTCGCAATGGCATAGAGCGCGCTTCTAAGATGCTTATGCCGTTGCTTTTCATCCTTTTGCTTATCGTAGTAGTGGCTTCGTGCCTGCTGCCTGATGCCATGAAGGGCATCAGCTACCTGTTTAAGCCCGACTTTAGCAAGGTTACGCACGAGGTTTTTCTTGATGCGCTGGGCCAATCATTCTATTCTTTGAGCATTGCTATGGGATGTATCTGCACCTATGCGTCTTATTTCAGCAGGCAAACCAATCTGCCTGGCTCGGCAGTGCAGATAGCCTCGATAGACACACTTATCGCCATTCTGGCCGGACTGATGATATTTCCGGCGGCGTTCTCCGTAGGCGTGAACCCTGACAGCGGCTCGTCACTGGTCTTCATCACCCTTCCCAACGTCTTTGAACGGGCGTTTGGCAGTATGCCCATACTGGGTTATGTCATCTCGCTCTCGTTCTTTGTGCTTCTCACTATGGCTGCCCTGACCTCTCTTATCTCACTTCATGAGGTGAGTACGGCCTTTTTTCAAGAGGAACTGCATATCAGCAGAAAGTGGGGAGCCACAATAGTAACCGTTGGCTGTTCGCTCATTGGCGCTTTGTGTTCACTCTCTTTGGGTAAGGGCAGCGTGTTGCAGATAGGCGGCAAGACGCTTTTCGACGTCTTCGACTTTGTGACCGGCCAGATATTCTTGCCTGTTGGAGGCTTCCTTACAAGCCTTTTCGTGGGCTGGTATATATCCAAGCGAACGGTGAAAGATGAGTTTACTAATTGGGGAACGGTTAATGGCAAGCNNGCTCTTCGGATGTTATTACTTCCTGGTGAGATATGTCTGTCCGCTGGCCATCCTGGCTATTTTCCTGCATCAGCTGCATGTCTTTTAAAGTATAAATTAGAAGTAATATGAACGAGAGAGCACGTTTTGGACGCTTGGGAACCATCCTGGTTACCGCTGGTTCTGCCGTTGGATTGGGCAATATTTGGCGCTTTCCATACATGACGGGGCACGATGGCGGAGCGGCATTTCTCATTGTTTACTTCTTCTGCATCTTGCTTTTAGGCATTCCCGGCATGGTGGCTGAGTTTGTGGTGGGGCGTCATGGAGCCTCTAATGCTGCCCGCGCCTTTGCCGGTATAACGCCTTCGGGCTTCTGGCGCTGGCTGGGTTACCTTGGTGTGCTCACCTCTATGCTCATCCTTAGCTTCTATTCTGTGGTGGCAGGGTGGTGCTTGCAATATATGTTTGCGTCCATAGGAGGGGGCGTGAGCGGTGAGTTGAGTCAGGCCACAAGCTATTTTCATGATTTCTCCAGCGGCTTTCTGCGGCCTTCGTTGATGGCTGTTGCCTTCATACTCATCACCCATTGGGTGGTTGTAAAGGGCGTTCGCAATGGCATAGAGAAGGTTAGCAACGTGCTGATGCCTGTATTCTTCGTGTTGCTGGTGGCCTTAGTGATAGCCTCTTGTCTGCTTCCGGGAGCCGGGAGGGGCATAGCCTTTTTGCTGAAGCCCGATTTTGGTCAAATCAACTCAAGCATAGTCATCGACGCTTTGGGCCAGTCGTTCTTCTCGCTGAGCCTTGGCACGGCGTGCCTTTGTACCTATTCGTCTTACTTCGGGCGCAGCACCAACCTTCAGAAGACGGCTGTTCAGATAGCCTTCATAGACACTTTGATAGCCATTTTGGCCGGACTGATGATTTTTCCGGCAGCTTTTGCGGTGGGCGTAAACCCCGACAGCGGGCCTGCCCTCATCTTTATCACGCTGCCCAGTGTGTTTCAGAAGGCTTTTGCCAGCGTGCCCTTGGTGGGCTATCTGGTTTCGGTGGCCTTCTATGTGTTGCTGGTTTTGGCTGCGCTCACCTCAACCATATCGATGCACGAGATAGGTACTGTGTTCTTTCGTGAGGAGTTTTCCATATCCAGAGGCAAGGCGGCAGCCATCGAAACCGCCGTGTGCTGCCTGCTGGCTGTGCTGTGCGCCCTCTCGGTAGGAGCCGTTCCAGGGCTGAGCATAGGCCGCGACACGCTCATGGACTTCCTTAACAATCTCACATCCGACTATCTGTTGCCCATCGGATCGTTCTTTACGTGTTTACTGGTGGGCTGGTTGGCTCCCCGAAGACTGGTGAAAGACGAGTTTACCAACTGGGGAACAGTGTCGCAACATATATATAAGGTGTGGCTGTTTATGGTCAGGATAGTTTCGCCCGTGTGCATCCTGGCCGTCTTTCTTCATCAGTTGCACTTGCTTTGATGAACATCTTATAACCTGAATATATCCTTATGCCATGTTTATAAAATTCTTTTATCTATCCAAAACCGACCGAATAGTCATCTTCTTCCTACTGGCTGTTATCTGCATTCTGGTGTTTCTGATGTACTTCTTCTCTGATAGAATGTACACCATGAAGGCATCTTCAGAGACCGACTCGCTCTCTTCGGCATCCGTATCCAGGGGTACGCGAAGCGGAAGTAAGGGCGGTTATTATCAGATAGGAGAGGCCCGGCGGGCCGAACGGTTTGTCTTCGACCCCAACACGGCCGATTCTGCTCAGCTGCTCAGGCTTGGTTTGCAGCCCTGGCAGGTGCGTAGCATCTATAAGTATAGGTCGAAGGGCGGCATCTACAGGCGTCCGGAGGATTTTGCCCGCCTTTACGGCCTCACCAAAAAGCAGTATATGGAGCTCCGGCCATACATACATATATCGTCTGATTATGAGCCTGCCGCCTCCATGATACCCCAAGAGACCTACGAACCGACCTATGCTCATAAACCTTATAAGGAATACGACCGCGACACAGTGCGTTTTCCCATCAAGATAAAGGCCGGCGAACACGTCAATGTAGCCCTGGCCGATACGTCAATGCTCAAGAAAGTGCCCGGAATAGGGTCGGGATGGGCCCGCGCCATTGTGAGTTATCGCGAGCGGCTGGGCGGCTTTTATGCCGTAGGGCAGTTGTTGGAAATAGACAATTTTCCCCATGAGGCCCTCCCGTTTTTCGTTGCCAAGAATGGCATCATGCGCAAGATGAATGTCAATAAGTTGTCGCTCAATGAGCTGAGGCGCCATCCTTACATCAATTTCTATCAGGCCAGAGACATCTGCGACTACAGAAGGCTGCACGGACCCCTTAAAAGTTTGCAGCAACTACGGCTGTTGAAAGACTTCCCTCCGGAGGCCATCGCGCGTCTGGAGCCCTATGTGGAGTTCTGACGGCGCCTGTTGCCTGGTTTCGCCAGAGCCTCCTTGCCGCCTCATAGCAAGGCCCTTGCCGCCGCGGCACATCATGAAAAAAAGCCTTTATTGCATGGTTTTATGGAAAAATATCGTATCTTTGCAAAAAAGTAACGTCCATGACAAGCGAAGAAAAACTAAAATTAGAAGAACGTATCGTAGATGTTCTGAAGACAGTCTATGATCCTGAAATCCCCGTAAATATCTACGACCTCGGTATGATATATAAGATAGATGTCAAAGACGATGGTTCTGTGGATGTGGATATGACCTTCACAGCCCCCTCTTGTCCTGCTGCCGACTTCATATTGGAGGATGTTCGCACCAAGATAGAGAGTGTTGAGGGTGTGAAGCAAGCCAATGTGAACCTGGTGTTCGAGCCTGCTTGGGACCAGAGCATGATGTCTGAAGAGGCCAGAGAAGAGCTGGGCTTCGATTAACACTTAAACTGTAGCATGATGGAAGGTAGCAATTCAATATCAAAGCAAGGCCATTGGAGCGGAAGCCATGATGCCGTGCGGCACAATGTCTACTTCCTTTCTGATGCCCATCTGGGCTCTCTGGCCTTGCAGCATAGGCGAACCCAGGAGCGCAGACTGGTGCGCTTTCTCGACAGTATCAAGTATAAGGCCGCGGCCATTTACCTGCTTGGTGATATGTTTGACTTTTGGGACGAGTATAAATATGTTGTTCCCAAGGGCTTCACACGCTTTCTGGGCAAGCTGTCAGAGCTTACCGACATGGGCGTAGAGGTGCATTTCTTTACCGGCAATCATGATTTGTGGACCTATGGCTATCTGGAGTCGGAGTGCGGAGTGATTGTTCACCGGGCTCCACTCACAACAGAGATATACGATAAGGTGTTTTTCCTCGCGCACGGCGACGGCCTTGGCGACCCCGATGTGAAGTTCAAAGTGCTCAGGAAGCTCTTCCACAGCACCATCTGTCAGCATCTTCTCAATGCCATGCATCCCCGTTGGGGCATGTGGCTGGGCCTTACGTGGGCCAAGCACAGCCGCCTGAAGCGTGCCGATGGTAAAGAAGCGCCCTATATGGGCGAGAACAAGGAGTACTTGGTGCGTTTTACGCGTCAGTATATGAAGACGCATCCCAACATAGACTACTTTATTTACGGGCACAGGCACATTGAGCTGGACCTTAACTTGAGCCGTCGTGCCCGCATGATGATACTGGGTGACTGGATATGGCAGTTCACCTATGCCGTCTTCGACGGCGAGCACATGTTTCTGGAGGAATATGTTGAGGGTGAGAGCCAACCCTGATGCCGCAGTGGTTCAGCCACTTGAGCAGAGACAGATGATGAGTAGCGAAAGCTCTAAATGCCTCTTAATTTCATTCAAAAAGGTTATTTTCATTGAAAAAAAAGCCTTTTTCGTTGAAAGTATTTGATGCTTACAAATAAAAGACTTACCTTTGCAACAGAAATCAGAGGTATTGGTTTAGGTAATATGGATTAGTTTTTGGTTTGAATCACCTTTTCAATAGGGTTAGATGTTATAAAACTCAGGTTTGTAGATTAAGTTTAGTCAAGTAATGAAAGGTGGAAGTCGTGAGATTTCCACCTTTCTCTTGTTTATTAGTCTAGTTCTGCGTAGATTTTAAAATCTTCATCATCATCGTTCATGATGCGGTTTATCTCCTCTTCGTCTACGAGGTTAAAGTCGCCCACGATAGAGTTCTTCACAGCCGAGGCTGCCAGCGAGAAGTCCAGGCAGTGCTGATTGTCGTCGCCCCATTTCATGTAGCTGTGCAGGTAAGCGGCTATAAAGGCATCGCCAACGCCCATGGGGTCTACCACCTCTGTGATGTCATAGATGCGTGTGGAGTATAGCTTGCCGTTGGTATAGATAAGTCCTGAGAGGGTGTGATGGTTGCTTGTTATCTGGTTGCGGCACGCCATGACAAACTTCTTGCATTTAGGGTACAGGGCCTGCACAGCCTCAAAGTAGGCCTTGAAGGCATCCAAGTCCATGCTGTAGTTGCTGTCAGAGGCCGTGAAAGGCACGCGCTTCATGCCCGAGAGTATCTCGTATTCGCCCTGATCGCCGAAGATGATGTCGGCATGTCGGCACGCCTGGGGCAGCACATCTTCAGCCTTCCGGCCATATTTCCATAGGTTCTTGCGATAGTTGATGTCGAACGAAATGGTCAAGCCCTCGTCTTCGGCGGCGCTGATGGCGGCCATTACCGTGTCGAGAGCCCCCTGCGACACGGCGCACGATATGCCGCTTGTGTGCAGAATGCCTGCTCCCTGCAAGGTCTCGTGCCAGTCTATCATCTCCGGCCGCAGGCTGTAGAACGCCGAATCTTGCCTGTCATACACCACGCACGAGTTGCGCATGGCAGCCGCACCCTCAAAAAAGTAGGTGCCCAGCCGGTCGCCTCCCCTCACCACATGGGCAGTGCTCACGTTATACTCGTTCAGTTTCAGGCACACATTGGTGCCTATCAGGTTGTCGGGTACACGTGTTATATACTCCACATCGTCGCCCAGCGTGGCCAGTGAAACCGACACGTTGGCCTCTGAGCCGCCATAGTTCTCCTTGAACGTGCTTCCTTGAAACAGCCTGCAATGGGCCGGTTTCGACAAGCGAAGCATAATCTCGCCGAATGTAACAATTTTGTTCTTTTTCATGATGTAGCTTGTTTCGTTTGGCAAAAATACGAAAAAAGGTGGAGAAAATCCCCACCTTTTCTTTATATTTCGTTACAAATTACT
>DLDC01000218.1:0-3814 GCA_002480935.1 Prevotella sp. UBA7782
CATAGCCGACTCGCCCACCGAGGCTTTTATAGAGCGGATGAAACAAGAGAGCGATGACACGATATTTTATTTGGCAACCGACTCAGAAGACGTGAAGCGGCAACTCAGAGGCATCTTTGGCGACAGCCGAATCATCACCTCGCAGAGCAAGGCCGACCGTGGCAGCGTGAGCGGTATGCAAGACGCGCTGGTAGAGCTCTATACCCTGGGACGCTGCGGGCACATCCTGGGCTCGTCGTTCAGCACCTTTGCCATGACGGCGGCCGCCGTAGGGCGCGCCCACTTCGAGTGCGTCAGCGTGTCGGCTGCTAAGTAACGCGAACTGCTAATACCTTTCATTTCGAAGGAAACACATTGCATCAAGTAAAAGCACCTTTTTTTTCTTTGCAAAGACACAGCTTATCAGTCGCAAGCAAGGCATTGTCGTTATGCAAAAATGGCCATTTTATAAAAGGGCATGACTATGTTTGCAAAACAATTACTATCATCACAAATCGGAAAAATCATGAAATAATGACTTCGCTTTTATTATTTTATGTTAACTAAACTAAAAATTTGAAATATATATATTACCTTTTTCCAAATAAAATAGCGTAACTTTGCAGCGTTTTCGGGATATAGCTAAGCCACAAATTGCGATATATCAACGTGAAAGAATATAATTCAGGCAATGCATATTCAACAACACAGACAGACTGCAGCTACTCAATGAAGTTGCAGAAAGAGATAAAAAGAGATAATTCGTTAGGTTAAAAATCAAGCAAAAAATGAGAAATTATTACACATCTCACAAACTATTATTGCTTTCCGCGGCCTTTACTGCAGCCTCATTAATGGGGGGCGCAAAGGTTGAAGCACAGACTACCGGCACAGCGGATAACAGTGACGGTAGCGCAATTACAGGTGTTGACAAGTTAACGGGCTCTGTTCCGTCCGACCTTAAGGTGACCGACGAGAAACAATACACCAACAACGACCCGCAAGAGACATCCGGCCGTACGGTGAAGGGTGTGTACAACCTGCAAGGACAGCGCCTGCGCGACGGCTCGTCTACACAAGGTCTGCCCAGCGGACTGTATATCGTGAACGGAAAAATAACCATGATAAGATAATCAGAATATATGGATAAGAAGAAATATATAGCTCCGCAAACCAGAGTTTGCGTGATGGAGAACATACTTTATCAGTCGTTTTCGGTGTTTCAAAAAAACGGAACGACAACACAGAACATTGGCGGTGGACCGGTGGTTGAGAAAACAGACCCTGACGGAAACACCGACGGAAGCTGGTTTGAAGACACAGACAACTGGGGAGGCGACTGATTTCAACCTGTCTTTCGAGTTACTCCACAGACAGACACAATATGTAAGGCGTGCCAAGAACCCCACTTGACACGCCTTTTTCATGCCCCAACGGCAGGGCAGAACATTCGGATTGAAACACGAAGCGCTGGTCATGAGCACTGTGCGCCACTGATTACGCACTCACATTAACGGCCTTATGACGTAGCGAAAAGGGCCTTTTTACCCGACGAAAAGGCCTATTTGAGGGCGCAAGAAGGCCTATTTGGGAAACGCGAAACAAAAAAGGAGCAACGCAAAAGCGGAGAGGGAACGAGACCGGAACAAGAAAGCACCCAGCCTATGAAACAGAAAAAAGTCCAAAGGTGTTTCTCAACAGCTTTGGACTTTGCATTTTCTAACTAACTTATTATCAACTATTCATTACTCATTTTCTTAATTCTGCTACAAAAATACATCATTTTTTAATAGCTTGTATCACTTTGATTGCAAAAAAGAACGTAAACGTTTGCAAATTCAAAATATTTTTATATCTTTGCAATCACGATATTATCAACTACGTATGAAACAACACCGCACTTCTTTGAAAGACTTAGCCGCCCAACTAGGCGTGAGCATTGCTACTGTGTCGCGCGCACTGCGTGACAGCCACGAGGTGAGCGAGGCCATGCGAGAGAAGATACGTGAGCTGGCCAAGCAGCAAAACTACCGTCCCAACCCCTTCGCGCAGAGCCTGAGAAAGGAGACTCCGCACATTTTGGGCGTTGTTGTGCCCAATCTGGTGACGCATTATTACGCCAGCGTGCTCGACGGCATAGAAGACTATGCGCGGCAGAACGGCTTCACGGTGATATGTGCCAACTCGCATGAAGACCATATAAGAGAGCAAGAAGAAATGGATGAGTTTGTCAATCTGCACGTGGCCGGCATCATAGCCTGTCTGTCGCAAGACACTGACAACTACGACCACTTTCGCAAAATCATAGAAATGGGGGTGCCCATTGTGTTTTTTGCGCGCACCTGCCTGCCCGAACTGTGCTCAAGCGTGACAGGCGACGGCGACGTGGCAGCGCAAAAAGCCACGGAGCATCTCATCGACACGGGCAGCCGCCGCATCGCCTTTCTGGGCGGGCCCAACCATCTCGACATGGTGAAAAGGCGCAAGCACGGCTATCTGCAGGCGCTGAGAGAGCATCGCATACCCATAGACAGAACGCTGGTGGTGTGTGGCAAGATAGACTTTAACGATGCGCGGCAGGCCGCAATAGACCTTCTCGAGCGGGAAGACCGTCCGGATGCCATACTGGCCTTCAACGATATCATAACCTTTGCGGCTTTCGATGCCATCAAGTCACTGAACCTTCGCATTCCCGAAGACGTGGCCATCGTGGGCTTTACCGAAGGCGACACTTCGCTCTTTGTCACGCCTAAGCTCACCACCATAGCCGACCAGTCGTATCTGCAAGGGCAGAAGGCGTGCGAACTGTTGGTCAACCTGCTGAACGGCGACCATAAGATAAGGCACGAGGTGGTGCCCATGCGACTGGAAGTGCGAGACAGCTCAGACAAGCAGAAGGCGAAGATGACGGCCACGGAAACCGATGAGGCCCGACAAATTTCCTAGAAACTAAAGTAGATGAAGGGCTGTATGGAGCTGCTCTTCACCTGAATGATGGCGTAGATGACAAGCACCAGCAGCAAAACATAGACGGGCATGCCGCCCTTGCTCATCAACCTGATGACCCTGTGGCAAGTGCGCGGCGGTATGGCATGGCCTATGTAACCCAGCAGGATGAGCATAAACACGTAGCGGTAAGAGCTCAACATGGGCAAGAACAGTTCGGCATGGAAGTTGCACACTATCTGCCGCACCATCATCTGCAGGCTTTGGAAAGACTGATGGCGGAATATCATGAACATGAAAGCCACAAAATTGAAGGTAAAAAACATACCGGCATACTTGCGGAAGCCCTTGGGCACATAATGCTTGTCGTGGTGCAGCACCTCGAAGTGCAGGGCGCGCTGCAAGCAAAGAAACACGCCGTGAATGCCACCCCACAGAATGAAGTTGAGACTGGCGCCATGCCACAAGCCGCAGAGCAGCATGGAGGCCAGCAGATTGACGTAGGTGCGCACCTTGCCCTTACGGTTTCCGCCGAAGGAGATGTACACATAATCGCGTATCCACGACGACAGTGAGATGTGCCAGCGGTGCCAGAAGTCGCCTATGCTGGTGCTCAGATAAGGTGATCGGAAGTTGTCGGGGAAGTGAAAGCCCAACAGCAGGGCCAGACCGATGGCCATATCGCTGTAGCCACTGAAGTCGCAGTATATCTGAAGAGTATATCCATACACGCCCGCCAGGTTTTCTACGCCCGAGTAGAGAGCGGGATTGTTGAACACACGGTCTACGAAGTTCAGGCTGATATAATCGCTGATGATGGCCTTCTTGATGAGTCCGATGATGATGAGGTAAACACCGCGCGACATCATCGTGGTGCTGACGTAAGGCG
>DLDC01000218.1:3822-13051 GCA_002480935.1 Prevotella sp. UBA7782
GCCTGATTTGCGGTATGAAATCAGCCGCACGCACGATGGGGCCGGCCACCAGTTGGGGGAAGAACGACACGTAGAAGGCATAGTCTAACAGGCTCTGCACGGGCTTTATCTTGCCCCGATAGACATCGATGGTATAGCTCAGGCTCTGGAAAGTGAAGAAGCTGATGCCCACAGGCAGGAATATATCCCATGGCTTGAAGGGCTGATGAAAGAGCTGGGCGATGCTTCCGAAAATGAAATTGGTGTACTTGAAGTAGCCCAGCAAGCCCAAATCAACCACCAGACTGAGTGCCAGCCACAGCCTTCGCGAGCGTTTGTCGGCGGCATCACGCTGCCAGCACTTACTTATCTGATTGGCTATGAGGTAGTCGCTGGCCGTTACGAAGGCCAGAAGGAGAAAATAAAACCCGCTGCTCTTGTAATAGAAATAATAAGAAAAGGCTGTGACAAACGCCAGACGTACTGTTGTGCGCCTGCCCAAGAGCATATATACGAAGCTGAAAGCCACGAAAAGCACCAGAAAGAGCCCTGTGCTGAAGATGAGAGGCTCTGAGGGATGATAGGTAAGCTCGTTGATGATGTTATGCCAAATCTGCTCCATGATGATTCTTCCTTGTTATTCTTGCTTTTCGGCTTGCTTGCGCCGCTTATAGTTGTCGAGGCCGTCGAGGAACGAACGATAGAAATATCCGGCCAGGCGATGCCCGCCCTTGAAGTTGATGTGCGTATAATCGAGGTTGGCCTCGCCTTGGTTGACGAGTCTGAGCATACTGTCTTTGCCACCCATAGCCTTGAAGAGATTGAAGAAGGCCACGCCACATTCAGAGGCCATGACGTTCTGCTGAGCCGACAGAAGCTCTATTGAGGGCATGGTGTGTATGCCCCTTGCGGTGCGTGAGTCGCGGTCGGCCACGCCCACAATGAGTATGGAGGCCTGCGGAAAGCAACGGCGCAGCTTGGCTATGCTCTTCTTCATCTTCTCGCAATAGGCCTTGCAGTAGGCCGCGTCTGACGTTTCGGCCACGGCATTCACGCCATAATGCAGCACGATGAGGTCGTAGGGGCGCAGGCGGGCGTAGGCTTTCAGAATGTTTTCGGGCATGGTGGCGATGGATGTTCCGGGTATGCCGCGCATGCCAAGATTGTCTAATATCACGCCACGGGGCGACTCCAGGGCCACGCCGTGCATCACGGTGCCTCGTCCGAAGGCCGAGAAGGCATAAGAAACGGATGTCATGCGCCCGTCCGTCTCCACCATCTGCAGGTCGGCAGAGGGGCTGAGCCGCCTCACGGCAGGTGCCGAACCGTTCATGGCAACGACCACGCTCACGCCTTGCGGTGCTATGCAGAAGAGTCGTGCCACCTGCCACTGCGCGGTGTGAGGCCTGAACGAGGTAGCCTTATAGGCCACCTTGGCCCCGGCAGATGGCAGCGAGTAGCGCTGGTTGACGCTTTGCAGCGCGGTGCTGAAGGCTTGCCTGTTGAGCAAGTCATAGCCGGTTAGGCCCGCAACGCTCATATCTACCGTGGGACGGAAGGCGTTGGTGCCCTTCACGCAGTCGGTCCAGCCGAGGCCGTTGCCGCCAAAGCGGGCTTGCAGCATCTCGCGCAGGTCGGCCAGAAGGATGTCACCTTCAACAAAAGAATCGCCGAAGTAAGCGATGCGCACGGGTCGGTTGAGCGACGACACGTTGGCGAGCATGTCGTAGAAGTGGCTCATGCCGCCGTCGCGACCGTCAGAATAGTCGTCGATGGGCACTACTCCTTTGGCGTGCCTCTCATGAAAATGAGGAATGGAAGTGAGGTGACTGATGGGCTTGGGGGCCGGCAATACGTCGGGAAGATCAGCCTGCGACGTGCTGCCTATGTCAGACAGGATGTCTACGCTGCGCAGTTGCGTACCCATAACGGTGATGGTGGGCAGATGATGCATAAACAGCAATATGGTAAGAACAATGCCTCCCAAAGCGAAAACCTTAGCCAACGAATTCATCTAAGAACTATAAAAAATGTTTGTACAGGCTTATAAAATCGTGCAAATATAGTTATTTTACTCGAAACAAGCAACAGTTAGCCTTGAAATATCATCCAACAGGGCTGGCTATCACGGCTCTGAGGCCTCATGGGCGAAAGGTCACCGTGATGGTGTTGAAGCCCATGGCCTGTATGAGACGTGTGAGTTGCTGCCGCGCATTGTCTTCGGCTTGCTGCTTATTGGCCCTTGTGAGGCATCTTTGCAGCATCTGCCGGCGGGCCCGTTGTGCCATGGCGGCACGGTCGGCATCGGTCCAATGCCCTACCTCAATAAAGGGCTTAGACAGCGCCTCGTCTATAAAGGCGGAGTCGAGCAGCTCGATGGCGGGGAAGACAGCCGTTGCCGTGTCGCCCCGGGCGTGCAGCCAGTGGTCGGAAAGCTTGCGCATGTCGATGCCCAAGCGCAATGTGCCGTAATAAATGCGGGCCAACCGCCTGTCGCGAAACATGCCGCTGGCTGACGTGTCTACGAGTTCCTCATCGTGAACCGAGAGAAACTCCCACTGGCCGATGTTCTTGATAGAGGTTATTTGTTGCGGGGTGACGTCTATCTTATTGCTTTGGGTCACCTCCATGTGATTGGAATTGATAATCCATCTTATGCCCACGATGCCCACAACCACGAGCAACAGCAGGAAGATGACGTTGAGTTCTATTCGTTTCATACGGTTATTTCATCAGATGTAATACTCGGCGGCGTCTACCAGACCGGCCCTGAAGGCATAGCGCGTGGCCTCATGCACGTTGTTGACGCCCAGTTTTCGGAAGATGTTCTTGCGGTGTGTGTTGACTGTGTGGAAGCTCGACATGCGCTTTTCGGCTATCTCGCGCGTGGTGAGTCCAAGGGCTATATCCTTGAGTATCTCTGTTTCGGTCTTGGTGAGCCGCACCTCGTCTTCGGCCACATGCTGAGGGGCGAGGAGCATCTCGGTCATGTGCTGGCAGATGTAACGCTTGCCGCGCATGGCAAAGTCTATGCACTCGCGTATCTCGGTGGCGGGAGAGTCTTTGAGAAGAATGCTTGTCAAGGAGCTCCCCCCGGTTACTCGCCTGACGAAATCAACGCTCAGATCGTCACTGAAGAGTATGAGCGGTGCCTCGCCAAAGCGCTGGCCGAACACCAAGAGGTCGGCTTCGTCGTTGAAGTTGAACAAGGTATAGTCTAAGACAACAATGGAGTGAGGATGCTCTTTGAGCTGATAAGCCAGCTCTATCTTGTCGGTTGCCACGCTGCACGTGACGTCCTTGAGCTTTTGCAACACATAAAACAGCCCGAAGCGGGTGATGTCTTGATTGTCTGCCAAAATAATATTCGTGATCTGCATGATGAAAAGAGATTTCTAACTTAAAACACCAGATTGAACCCTAAGCGTATGCCGCCCTTCTTAACACCGGGATAGTCTGTGTAGGTGAGGCGCCTCACATAGTCTATCTCCAGACACTTTAGGATGTTGTGAATGCCTACCACGGCCTCGAGATAGGGGTCGCTGGTCATGAGTCTTGTGGCGGCAGGAAACTGAAAGAGCGTCGCGTCGGCGCGGTTGCGCTCCAAGAAGGGGTTGTTCTTGTCGGTCAGGGTGCCCCACATGCCCTTAAAGGCGATATACTCACGCCACTTGAGCCGCTTGAGCAGGGGCACGCGGTTGAAAATTTTGCCTGTCAGGTCCCACGCAAGATTGAATTGCGCGTATCTGTCATTGAGGAATTCCATGTTCTCCATCATATTGAACGAGCCCTGATGCTCGAAGTAGGAGGTGTTGACAGGGGGCATGATGAGCAGCACATAGGGCACCTTGTTCCACTGCGCGCCTGCCATGGCCCGCACGTCTATATGTCCCCAGCTGCCCAGCCAGAGCCGCTTATAGGCTGAGACGTCGGTTTGGTTATACCTGTATTGTCCGCCCAGCACGCCGCTCAGGCCCATAGCGTGCTGCAAGGTGAACTGCGGCGCGTCGAGATTGACCTCTATGCGGTTCTGCTTAGAGTTGATATAGGTTTGTCCGGGGCGATAGTCGAAGCCCAAGAGCAGCTCGGTGGTGCGCACATAGGGCACGGCCGCGCCTCCCGCCTCAGGCAGATGGTTGAACGCCAATGTGCCCGCGGGCTCCTGACGCTCGGCCTTCAGCGACAGCTCTGTGGCCAGTCCGCCCTCTGTCTCCCACTTGAAGTCGAGCATCTGACGGTTATAGAAGAACATCTCCTCCACCTTTGAGGGGCGGAAGGTCATGAAGATATTGTCTTTGTTGTGCTTGAGATACTTGTCAGACCACGACATAACGTCTCGCGTAGTCTCGAAGGAGAGGGTGCGTATGGGGAACTCTATGGGCTGGTATTCGGGCTTATTAAACGAATAGGTGAACTTTGTGTCGTAATAATGCCGGTGTGAGTCGGTGCCATAGGCATAATATCCCTCCCAAAAGAAGTGTGGATTGAGCTTTGCCGTGGTGCGTGCCGAGAGTCGCAGACGCAGACCGTCTACATAGTTCTTGGATATTAAAGTGTTGACAGGTCCCAGGTCTATCTTGCTGGGATTGCGTGGGCTGCCTGTCTCGATGAAGTTTTCTATGAGGGCCTTTGCGCCAAACATGATCAACTTGAAGTGTGGCGTGCTATACAGGTTGCGCACAAACGTGTTCATGCCGGCCTCGCCTTTGGAGAGCTGCACCTTGCGATTGCGCTGCCAGAAGGCCTCATCCTGCATCTTGGCGTTGGGCAGATAGCGCGTCTCGGCCTTGCCACGGAACTCCTTGTCGGGTATCTCGCCGAAGGAGTAATCGCTCATTTGCGTCTGCCGGATGACCACAGCCTTAGATAACCGGTCGGTAAGCTCAAGCTCGGCTATCATGTTGTCGGTGGTGAGCACCCACTCGCCGTTGTCCAACCGTGAGTATTCCTGCTCCAGACGCATGGCATCCACAAAGTTAACGCCCGTGTTGGAGGGCAGCTGCATGTCGCATTTCTTGACGTGCAGTGTGCTGTCGGCCAGCACATAGAGCTCACCGCGGAAGCCAAAGTCTTGCTGATTGGCCGGTATGAACTGCAGGCGTATGCACCTGTCGTGGTCTACATAGACGGTGTCGTCGATGTAGAAATGATAGAACGATATGGCTGTTGAGCCTATAGGACTGGGAAATCGTTTTTGCAGAAGGTTGATTTGATCGTCGTATAAGTCTATATCCTTGAACAAATCTTTTACCATCGTGTTGAAAGCCTGGCCTGTCTGTATGAGCTTGCTCACGCCTTGGGTGCTCTGTCCCAGCACGATGTCTTTCTCATCGCGCGGGTTGCGACGGTAGATGTGCCTTGTGGCGGTTTCGTCTACCGACACGGGCAGGATGAGCTTACGGGTGAACGGGCAGGTGTCTATCTGGTTTCTGAGCCATGGATAGTTGCTGAACAGCCCGCTCTGAAGGTCGTTTGGCGTGATGTCGTTCACGGCTGTGGTGACCTTCTGGTACTTGTGATATTGATAGAAGGGATTGTTGGAGAGGTCGGTGCGCTTCTTTGCCGCTATGACACGGCGCATAAGCTCTACGGCGGGGTTGTTCTTTCTCGAGTAGCCGCGCTTGCGCTTGGCTCTGACAACCACCTCCTCCAGCCTCTGGGCATCGGGTACAAGCACCACACTAATGTCTTGGGGGGTATTCTTATTGATGTAAACGCGCCGTCTTTTATACCCCACGGCGCTCACGGTGAGGGTTTCGCCCTCTCGGCGAAGGATGTTGAATTGGCCCGAAAGGTCGGCCGAGCAGCTGATGCCCGTGCCCTTATACGAGGCGCTGGCATAGGGTATGGGCTGTCCTGTCTGCACGTCAACCACCTTGCCTTGCAGGTTTTGGGCATTGGCAACGCAGGCCAATGCCCAAAAAAGAATGATATTGAATAGCTTATTAATCAATTTCCTCATCAGCTTCATAGCCACCCATCTCTCTGATGGCATTCTTCAGCATAGTGTACTGCTCGAAGAGGTTATTCACAGCCTGCTCGCCCTTGGTGTAATCGTGCATAGGACTCTTGAGGAAGAAGCTCAGGAAGCGCTGCGTTCCGTAGCGTCCGGCGCGTGCGGCAAGGTCGATGAGCAGAGTAAGATCCAGCAGCAACGGGGCTGCGAGTATGGAGTCGCGGCACAGGAAGTTAATCTTTATCTGCATGGGATAGCCCATCCAGCCGAAGATGTCGAGGTTGTCCCAACCCTCTTTATTATCGTTGCGCGGAGGATAATAGTTGATGCGCACCTTATGATAGATGTTTCCGTAGAGGTCAGGCTGGTCGTCCTTGCGCAGGATAGTCTCAAGAGTAGACAGCTTGCTCACCTCTTTGGTGTGGAAGTTGGCAGGTTCGTCGAGCACCAAGCCGTCGCGGTTGCCCAGTATGTTGGTAGAGAACCATCCGCTCAAGCCCAGGTTTCGCACCTTGAGGATGGGCGCGAAGCCGCTCTTCACGAGAGTCTGTCCGGTCTTGAAGTCCTTGCCTGCTATAGGCATCTTCACCTTCTCGGCCAGCTCCCACATGGCCGGTATGTCTACAGTGGTGCAGGGTGCGCCCATCACAAAGGGTGCTCCCTCGGTCAGGGCAGCATAGGCATAGCACATAGAGGGTGCTATATGCTCGCGGTCGTCGTCTTTCATGGCCTGCTCCAAAGCGGCCAGCGTGCCATGATACTGCTCGTTATAAGGAACGTAAATCTCAGTAGAGGCAGCCCAGATAACCACGATGCGGGCGCAGTTGTTGGCTTTCTTGAAGTTCTGTATGTCCTTCTTCAGCTCCAGCACCATGTCCCAGCGCGTCTTGCAGTCCTTCACATTGTCGCCGTCCAGGCGCTTGGCGTAGTTCTTGTCAAAGGCTGCTTTCATCGGAACAATCTTCTCCAGCTCATCACGAACGGGGTCTATGTCTTTCTGCTTGAGCACTTCGGCATACACAGCGGCCTGATAGGCATTCTGAGGATACACATCCCATGTGCCGAAAACGATGTCATCGAGCTTTGCCAAGGGCACTATGTCGGCGTAATGCAGGTATTTTTTGTCGGCTCCCTTGCCTACGCGTATCTTGTCATACTGCGTAGCAGAGCCTATAGGCTTGGCAAGTCCCTTGCGAGCCATTAATACTCCTGTCATGAAAGTAGTGGAAACGGCACCGCAACCAACTACCAGAATGCCCAGCTTACCATCTGCTGGCTTTACGTTTGTTTGTTTCATGTCTATTATTTTATTAATTTGTTAAGGTAAAACACTTCGTATACAACGTTTCATCACAATAAATATTGTTTGGCAAGTATGTTCAAATCATTCACAATGATGTCCGCTTCGTCACATCTGTCGGGCGTTTCGGTCCACCCTTCGCCCCTGAGCCATGCCGTGTGGCAGCCCAGCCGGTGGGCCGGAAGAATGTCGTTTTTGATGCTGTCGCCCACCACCAGCACCTCATCGGGCTGCCTGTTCAGAGCCTTCAGCCCCAGCTCAAAGATGCGCTCGTCGGGCTTTCTGATGCCTACCTCAGCCGATTCTATCACGCCATCCACCAGGTTGAGAAGTCTGAACTCATGGAGCACGGTGCGCAGGTTGCCGTAGAAGTTGCTCACTATCACCATATTGTAATGTCCGCGCAGCATACTGAGCACCTCTCTGCTATGTTCTGTCACGCCGCACACGTCATGATAAACGCCCTGAAGCATGTCGGCCAGGCGCTGCTGCCTCTGAGCCGCGGTCTCACTGAGCCCGCCTTGCTGCTCAAGGAAGTCAAGCTCAAGACCTAGCTTCACCCTCAATGTTTCATGAAAGGTATCGGCGGGCTTAATGAGGGCATGACTGCCGAGGTATCTCTCCGCATAGACATAAGCCTCACGAAAAGCGTCCTCGCTCACCGGAACGTTCATTCTTTGGTAAGCATGCCACAGCACTTTGCCCCAATGGCATCCGACCGTGTCGAGCGTACCGCCATAATCAAAGATGAGTGCCTTTATCTTCATTGGCTGAAAGTATTTTACGTGTCAAGCCCAGGCACAGCTTTTCATGACGATGATGCATATATATGCATATCATGCTCATCACGATGATGTCTACAAGAAAATAAGCCCAGGGTATGTTGAGCAGGCAGAAGACATACAGGCAGATGGCCCGCGTGTTGAAAGTAAGTATATTAGTGAGTGGCATGAGGGGTCGGCTGCCGGCCAGAAATTCGTTTTTCAGGTCGGCGGGCAGCTTGTCCAGACCGCCATACCTGCGCCCAGCAGCCTCGCGGAGGCGCTGGAAAGCAGGCGTGCGCTTCTCTTGGCTGTTGCAATAATGCTGATAATTAAAATAGAAAGCCCTTGCCCAGAAAGCTCCCTTGCGGGGCAACGACAGATAGGTGGCGTGCATCTTGGCATAGCTGTCGAGCTCGGCGCCCTGCCTTCCGTTAAGGAAGAAGAGGTGTATCTGCCTGTAATAGTCGGCCAGCGAGCTTTGGGGCGAGTGGCAGAGCACGCCTGCCACAAAAGCCAGGGCAAATATCCACCAGCCCCACAGAAATGTTGTGCCTGGCATGTTTTGCGGCATGAGCCTCAAGCAAAGGGCCAGATAGATGGCAAAGAACCACACATCGCCCGCGAAGCCATCGAGTATTCGGCCGGCCAGAGTCTTTTGTCCGGTGAGGCGGGCCAGCTGTCCGTCGGTTGAATCACAGAAGTTGGCGAGCATCAGCAGCGCCACTCCGGCTATGTTATGGGGCAAGTCGGTGTAGTAGAACATCCATCCGGCGCAGGCGCCCAGCACGATGGAGAGCAGGGTAATGGCATTGGGATGCACGCCGAGCCGCCTCCACAAAAGGGCAAAAGCCAGGCCTATGGGGCGCGTGAAGTGCACGTCGAGCCACTCCTCGGTGTCTTTTGATTTCATACTGGCGCGCAGCAGCTCGCCAAAACTTTCCGACTTATTATCTGTTATGTCATTCATTGCTTTTCTTTCTAATGTTTTTAAGCAGATGCCTCTACACCTTATATAATATATAAGGCATCTCTCTGCAGTCTCACCACCGTTACAGCTCCATGCCACGGAGGCGCGCCGAAGGTGAGCTTTGCGGCAAACCGGGCAGGCGAGTCATGGCGCTGGCCGCTTCTTCACGGCACCTTGAGTAGCTGGGCCAGTCGTTGAAGTCTATGATATAAAACTTTCCGTCGTCGGTGATGATGGCATCTCCGCCGTAGATAGGCACATGC
>DLDC01000157.1:0-5514 GCA_002480935.1 Prevotella sp. UBA7782
TTCGTTAGCTGCGCGGACACTCGGCAGAGCGTCCCTACATTTCCTTAATGCTGCACAAGGATGCGGGCGCACGAACGTACGCCCCTACGTTAGGATGCTCTTCACTTGCGCGGACACCGAGACGGTGTCCCTACAAGTGGATGTTCATTGCTGTACAAGCTTGTGGACGGCCACAACAACGAGCACCAAAAACAACACCCTAACGTAGGGACGCTCGTCCGAGCGTCCGCTCAACCAACATGCTCCCATAAACCACACCAACTGCAGGGATGCACGTTGCGTGTTCGATGACAATGGGCCCCGGGACGGCGCCCCTCCTAAGCGGACAGCCACAAAGGGCCGCGCCCTACAGGGTGTGTGTGTTGCTATACTGACACCGAGGCGGTGTCGCTCCCACTTACAAATATCTTGAAAAGCTTGGATAATTGGAATAATCTTATTATATTTGCCAAATAAATCAGGGCAAAACAAAGAACCAGCTTGAATGACACACAACTTCGACTATATTCGGACAACGGCAGGGCTTAACCATCTTTGGCAGTACTGCAATGAGGCTGAGATAAACCAACTGAGCGACCCAGCTAAGAGTGCGCTCAACGGCCGCATGGCATTGGAGTGGATGGTGCAAGCCATCTATTACCTGAAAGGCTTTGACAAGCCCGAACACGCTTCGCTGTTTGAATTGGTCAGCAACCAGCAGTTCACCAATTATATTGGCAGCGACGACCTGATGCGCCGCCTGCACTACATACGTAAGGCAGGCAACAACGCAGCCCACGGCATGAGCATCACACGCAGGGAGTCGTTCTTCTCGTTGCTCAACCTCTATGAGTTTGTGGGCAGCGTGCTGATGCAGATAGGAGCTGTGGAGTCTTTTCCACGCTTCAGGAAGGATTTGATACCACAAAAGCCCGAAGTGCATATAGAGCCTACTGCGGAAGGAATGCCGGTGAAAGAGGATGTGAAGAACGATTTTCCGAATCAGACCGACGAGCCTCTGCACGAAAGGAAACCGGATGCCAGTCTCATTTCTGAAGCCGAGACACGCAGGCTCTTCATCGACCAGATGCTGAGAGAGGCTGGTTGGGATATTTGCGACACCAAGCATGCCATTGTTGCCGGAAAGGCTTGCATAGAGACAGAGGTGAGCGGCATGCCCACCGCATCAGGCAAAGGTTATGCCGACTATGTGCTGTTTGATGACAACGGCAAGCCGCTGGCCGTGATAGAGGCGAAGAAGGCCACACGCAGTGAGGAAGACGGACGGCAACAGGGTGAGTTGTATGCCAAGAGCTTGGAAAACGCTTACGGCGTGAAGCCGGTGATATACTTCACCAACGGCTTCACCGTGAAGGTCATCGACCGACTAGGCTATCCAGCTCGCACGGTTATGTCGTTTCATAGCAAGGCCGACTTGCAACTACTAATGCAACGGCAGACGCGACAGGATATTCATGACTTTGCCGTTAACAATGATATTGCCGGTCGCTACTATCAGACAAAGGCGGTAACGGCGGTGTGCGAAAGGCTGAACAATCGGCACCGGCGCTCGCTTATCGTCATGGCTACAGGAACGGGGAAGACGCGTGTGGCCATTGCCATCACCGAACTGCTGATGCGCAACAACTGGATAAAGAACGTGCTGTTTCTGGCCGACAGAATATCGCTGGTGAACCAAGCGCATAAGAACTTTGTGAAGTATCTGCCCAACGAGACGACATGCGTGCTCTCAGACCATAGCGGGGAGGCACCGGACAAGAATGCCAGGGTGATGTTCTCCACCTATCAGACGATGATAGGATATATCGACAACGAAGAGAAAGATTTTTCTATCGGGCGCTTCGATCTTGTGTTTATAGACGAGGCTCATCGCTCAGTGTTCGGCAAGTATGGCGCTATATTCGACTACTTCGACTCGCTGCTCATCGGTCTGACAGCCACACCGCGCGACGAGATAGCCCACAGCACCTACCAACTGCTAGACGAGGAGCAGGGTGAACCAACGGCCGATTACTCTATGAGCAAAGCCATAGAGGATAAATTTCTTTGTCCTTACAAACTGCTGAACCGTACTACACCCATGCTGCGTAACGGCATACGCTATAACGAACTGAGCAACGAAGAAAGAGAACAGCTTGAAGGCGTGTGGAAATATGAGAAAGCACGGCTCAACATGAATCCGGATGAAGATTATGAGCGTGACATCGACAAGAAAGAGATAAACAAGTATATCTACAGCAAGGGTACGATAGACAGTGTGCTGCATGAGCTGATGACCCACGGGCTGCACGTCAACGACGGCATGACTATCGGAAAGACTATTGTCTTTGCTTATGATCACAAACATGCCCAGATGATAGTGGACGAGTTTCAGAGGCTTTATCCGGAACTGAGCGCTGATTTCTGTCAGCTAGTGGACTACTCTGTGTATGATGCCGAAATGCTGATCGGTAACTTTGAGCAACGTGACTGTCTGCCACAGATTGTAGTGAGCGTGGACATGCTTGACACGGGCGTAGACATACCCGACTGCCTGAACCTTGTGTTCTTTAAGCCGGTGCGCTCGAAAATACGCTTCCACCAGATGATTGGACGCGGTACGAGACTCTGCCCAAATATCTTCGGCGCAGGAAAGGACAAGAAAGAGTTCTACATCTTTGACTGGTGCGGCAACTTTGAATTCTTCAGCGAACATGGTGAGGAGGCTGATGAAACACCTCACAGCTCACTGGAAGAAAAACTCTTCAACATGAAACTTGATATTGCCGTTATCCTTCAGGAAGCCAAATATCAGCAAGACACATTTGCCAAGTCACTGCACGACGACTTGAAGAAGGAACTTCACGGTAAGGTGGAGAGGCTGCCTATGACGAGGATAGAGGTAAGGAAAGTGAGCGATATAGTGTATAAGTTCGGGAAGGAGGAGTCGTGGCAGTGTGTTTCGCCTTTGGATGCCGAGCAGCTGAAAGAGAAGGTATCGCCGATACTGCCTAGGAAGCAGACCGATTTTCAGGCTATGCGCTTCGACTATATCATGTTCAAGATAGAGATTTCGCTTCTTGATGAGTCGCAAAATGCCGAATCCTTCTCCAATCAAGTATATAGGATAGCTGAGAAGTTGGCAAGTAAGGCTTCTATTCCACAGGTCTACGCGAAGCTGAAGACCATTAACGAGGTGCTGACATCAGAGTTTTGGGAGCACAAGACCCTTGACAGGATGGAGCATGTGCGCAAGGAACTGCGTGACCTTGTACAGTTTTTGAAAGAAAGTAACGGTCAGACCTTTGTCGTTTCGATAGACGACCCTATGGTGATTGTAGATACCATTGGTGAAAATCCCATTAACGGATATAAGACTTATAATGAACGTGCGATAGACTATCTGAAAAGGAATCTACAGTCGAGCAAGGCGCTACAAAAGATTTACCATCTTGAGAAATTGAATGAGGCCGACATTCTGGAGCTGGAAAAGATTCTTTGGCAGGAGCTTGGTACGGAGAAAGAATATCATGAAAACGTGAAAGACGAGCTTTACGGCGGCAACATCGCGGCCTTTATCCGTTCTATTATTGGCATTGACCGCCAGACTGCCATCAAGAAGTTTGAGGATTTGCTGAACGTGCAGCAACTCAACTCCATGCAGATGGATGCCATAGGGACTATCATCGACTATGTTTGCAAGCAAGGAGACATAACACCAGCTACTATGATGTCGCCGGCCTTAGGCAGTATCCCTATCGATGCATTCGGCGACAAGGCTTCGTTTCTAAACAACTATGTGGTTATGCTGCATGACGTTATAGATGATGACAAGCTGAAAGCGTAAAAACTATCCGTCCGTCACGAATGATTGATTGCTGCTTTTGAATTCTTTGCTCTAGATAATATAAAAAAGGTGCACCACCCGTTCAGGGCAATGCACCTTAATATATTATCGGCTAAGCAGAAGCCTTTTTACAGGTCGGCCAGCTCTACTATCTTTTCAACGGCAGCCATCAAGCCATTGGCATCCTTGCCACCAGCCTGAGCATAATGGGGCTGGCCGCCGCCACCACCCTTCATGAGCTTGGCTGCCTCACGTATCATCTTACCGGCGTTAAGGCTGTGGTCGTTCACCATATCGTCGCTCAACATGACCGACAACATAGGCTTTTCGTTATAAACCGAGCCTAACACGCAGAGAAGACCCTCGCCCATTTGCTCGCGAACCTTGAATACGACGTCCTTGGCCGATGCTGGGTCGAGCGGCAGAACCGCCTTAACCACATGCACGCCATTGACGGTGCGTGCGCCGTTGACCAATTGCTTGGCCGTGCGCTCTACCGCTTGCTGGCGGAAGCTCTCGATGTCTTTCTTCATAGAGTCGTGCTCCTCGATATACTTTCCTATCACGGAGCGCAAGTCCTTGGCATTATTAAACATGCCCTTCACATAGCGCAGGGTGTCCTCAAGAGCATAAATGGCCTCCTCGCAGGTCTTGCCTGTGAGAGCCTCAATACGTCTTACACCAGCTGCCACAGAGCTCTCGCCCACTATCTTGAAGAATCCGATGCGGCCCGTGCTCTGCACATGGATACCACCGCAGAACTCACAACTCGGTCCGAAGCGCACCACACGCACCTTGTCGCCATACTTCTCGCCAAAGAGAGCAACAGCACCGAGCTTCTTAGCCTCATCGAGCGGCATGTCACGATGCTCATCCAAGGGCAGGTCCTGACGAATCAGGTCGTTCACGATGCGCTCTACCTGACGCAGCTCCTCATCTGTTACCTTCTGGAAGTGAGAGAAGTCGAAGCGCAGAGTGTCCGGACTGACATAAGATCCTTTTTGTTCAACGTGCTGTCCGAGTACCTGCTTGAGCGCATAATCCAGCAAGTGAGTGGCTGTATGGTTAGCCGCGCTGCCGTTGCGTTTCTCTATGTCTACGCAAGCCATGAAGTCTGCCTTGACATCTTTAGGCAGCCGCTTGAGGATATGTATGCTTTGATTGTTCTCGCGCTTAGTGTCTATCACCTCAACGGTGTCGGAGTCGCTCACCAGCGTACCGGTGTCGCCTACCTGACCACCCATCTCACCATAGAATGGTGTATGGTCGAGCATCACCTCATAGAAGGTTTTCTTCTTCTGTGTAACCTTTCTGTAGCGCAGAATGTGGCACTCGTACTCCGTATAATCATAGCCCACAAACTCTTGCTCGCCCTCTTGCAGCACTTCCCAGTCACCGTTTTCAACCACGGCAGCATTGCGGGCGCGTGTTTTTTGCTTCTCCATTTCGGCGTTGAAGCCAGCCTCATCTACGGTATAACCATTTTCGCGACATATCAGCTCAGTGAGGTCGAGAGGGAAGCCGTAAGTATCAAATAGACGGAAGGCGCTCTCGCCATCGAGCTGTGTGCGCTCATGCGCTTTCAACTCGTCCATATCGCCATTGAGAAGGTTGATGCCTTTCTCCAAGGTACGCAAGAAAGAATCCTCCTCTTCTTTCATTATGCGGCCGATAAGCTCTTGCTGAGC
>DLDC01000157.1:5538-5724 GCA_002480935.1 Prevotella sp. UBA7782
GGGCAGCTCAGGATAGGCTCCGCCCATTTCCTGTACCAGAACGGGCAGCAGCTTATACATAAAGGCTTCATGCTGACCCAAGAAGGTGTAAGCATAACGCACGGCACGGCGCAAGATACGGCGAATGACATAACCAGCCTTGGCATTGCTGGGCAGCTGTCCGTCGGCAATAGAGAAGGCCACGGC